>CAJTNK010000082.1 GCA_910577885.1 uncultured Rikenella sp. | reverse complement strand
GGGGGGGGGGGGGGAGTGTGGCGACCATCGTGAAGCCGAAGGCCAGGCGAGGAAGACCTCGGAAAAAACAAGCGTGAGGGGGTGGTGGCGAGAGGGCGAGGGGGAGTTTTTTTTGAGGGGGGCGAGTTTTTGCAGGGGGCTTTGGGGAGAGATAACGTTCTTTCGGGCATGAAAGGGGGGAGGGGAGACGGCAGCAACGGAAACCGAAGCTGGCCGAACCTCCCGAAGCTCTGAAGTGCCCGGCACATACACCGAAAAATGAAACTGACGCATGCCCGCATGGTTTCCTTTTTGCTTTGCGATACTCAACACTAACTACTTGGAGCTCACAACTCTCAGGACGTAGGACAGGCCTTGCCCCGCTCGCCCTTACCCGGGACGCGGCGGGTTCCCGTACTCCAAACGCAGCCTCATCGAGGCGCGGCGGGACGTTGGAAGTCCCAAATCCCGAGGCGGCTCCATCCATGATTTGACCGGAGTTTTCGTCAAACCATCGAAGGAAACCATGCTTTTTTTGTATCCGGACTCCCCTCGCGCACGCAGACGGGGAGAGGGGGGCGAAAATCAACAGAAAACAAAACAATAAACACACAACATACATACACACTTAAATAATTACACACAGGAATGGATATACTGACAATCATTATAAGTTCCGTCGTCGCAGCCGCCGTGGTGGGGTACGTGACTTATATGCTGACCTACCGGTCGACCGAGAAACGCCGCACCGCGATCCTGCGCGAAGCCGAGCAGGACAGCGAGATGCTCAAGAAAGAGAAGATCTTGCAAGCCAAGGAGAAGTTTCTCCAGATGAAAGCCGAACACGAGCGGCAGGTGGCCGAGCGGAACACGCGGATGCAACAGATCGAAGCCAAGATCAAACACCGCGAGACGCAGCTCAACCAGGAGGCCGATCAACTCAACAAACAGCGGAAGGAGTTCGAAGGGACCCGGGCGAAAGTCGAAAGCGAGTTGCAGTCGCTGGCCGGGCGGAAAGAGGAGCTCGACCGGCTCACCAAAGAACAGATCGTGAAACTGGAACAGATCAGCGGCCTGTCGATCGACGAGGCGAAGGCGCAGCTCATCGAACAGCTCAAATCGGAGGCCAAGAGCGAGGCGGCCGCTTATATCAACGACATTATCGACGAGGCGAAGATGACCGCCAACAAGGAGGCCAAGAAAATCGTCGTACAGAGCATTCAGCGGGTGGCTACCGAAGCGGCGATCGAAAATTCGGTCACGGTCTTCAACATCGACTCGGATGAGATCAAGGGGCGGATTATCGGTCGCGAGGGGCGGAATATCCGGACGCTCGAGGCGGCGACCGGTGTCGAAATCATCGTCGATGATACCCCGGAGGCGATCATTTTGTCGGGCTTCGATCCGGTGCGGCGGGAGATTGCGCGGCTGGCGCTGCACCAGCTGGTGACCGACGGGCGAATCCACCCGGCCCGGATCGAAGAGGTCGTGGCCAAGGTCCAGAAACAGATCGAAGAGGAGATCGTCGAAGTCGGCAAGCGGACGGCGATCGACCTCGGGATACATGGCCTGAACTCGGAGCTGATCCGGTTGATCGGGAAGATGAAATACCGCTCTTCCTACGGGCAGAACCTGTTGCAACACTCGCGCGAGGTGGCCAATCTGAGCGGGATTATGGCGGCCGAACTGGGGCTGAATCCGCAGTTGGCGCGTCGGGCCGGGCTGTTGCATGACATCGGGAAGGTGCCGGACGATGAACCGGAACTGCCGCATGCCATTATCGGGATGAAGCTGGCCGAGAAGTTCAAAGAGAAACCGGAGGTCGTGAATGCCATCGGGGCGCACCACGACGAAATGGAGATGACCACGCTGATTGCGCCGATCGTACAGGTTTGCGACGCCATCTCGGGGGCTCGGCCGGGGGCTCGGCGGGAAGTGGTCGAAAGCTACATCAAACGGTTGAAGGAGATGGAGGACATCGCGCTGGCGCATCCGGGGGTGTTGAAGACTTATGCTATCCAGGCGGGGCGCGAGTTGCGTGTGATCGTCGGCAGCGAGAAGATCAGCGACCAGCAGGCTGAGATCCTCTCGCATGATATTGCCAAGAAGATCCAGGACGAGATGACCTATCCGGGACAGGTCAAAATCACGGTGATTCGCGAGACCCGGTCGATCAGTTATGCGAAATAATAAATAGGCGTTCGCTGGGGGGGGAGGCGTTGGGGGGCGGGGAACACGTGTTCTCGGCGGCTGTATTATAGATGGATGGAACTCCGCGTCGGTTTTGCACCGAAAGTGCAAACCGACGCGGAGTTTTTTATTTGGCGCGTTCTTTGCAAGATCGAACGGGGTGGGGGATTTTGTCCGTTTCCATATAAATCACTATAAAAAACGTTTGAATATGAAAAATTGGAAGATTACCGCCTGGTGTCTGGCGGGTTTGTTGGGCGGCGCGGCCTTTGTCGCGCCGGAGGCCGAAGCTTGTACGCACGCCGTGTATCTCGGTCCGAACAACATGATCGTTACGGGGCGCACGATGGATTGGCGCGAGGAGATGCCCACCAACCTATGGTTGTTGCCCCGGGGGATGGAACGCGTCAGCTATGACAAGACGCCTCGCCTGACCTGGACCTCGCGGTACGGGAGCGTGGTGGCCGTTTCGTATGACATCGGGACTTCGGAAGGGATGAATGAAATGGGACTGGTGGTGCAGCTGCTCTACCTGACCGAGAGTCGGTATGACCGGCCGGGAGAGGACGATAATCGTCCGGTGATGGGGATGAGTATCTGGTGTCAGTATGTGTTGGATAACTTTGCAACGGTTTCGGAAGCTGTTGCTACGCTGAAGAAGGACCGGTTCATGATCCACGCGCCGGCTATGCCCGGCGGCCAGGCTTCGACCATGCACATGGCCATCTCGGACAGCACGGGGAACAGCGCGATTGTGGAATACATCGACGGGGAAATCAATATCTACGAGGGGCGCGAACACCAGGTATTGACCAATTCACCGGCCTATCCGTTGCAATTGGCCGTCCGCGACTACTGGGCGCCGATCGGAGGGCTGAACATGATGCCGGGGACGCACAAGTCGTCGGATCGTTTCGTGCGGGCGAGCTTCTATATCAATGCGATAGAGCGGACCGAAGATCCGAAGGCTGCCGTGGCGGGGGTCTTCAGCGTGATGCGTGCGGTGTCGGTTCCGCTGGGTATTTCGACCCCGGACCATCCGAACAATGCTTCGACGCGTTGGCGGTCGGTGAGTGACCAGAAAAATCGGGTCTACTACTTCGAAACGACCCTCGCACCGGCCATCCTCTGGGTCGACCTCCAGGAGGCGGACCTCAAACCCGGTGCACCGGTCCGGAAACTGACCCTCACCGGCGGCGAAGAGTATGCCGGGAATGCAACATCCCAATTCGTTTCCACAAAACCCTTCACTTTCCTCTTCGAAATCCCCGCTAATTTCCACTATTAATAACCGTGCTTGGTCGACGGGGGGTGCTGTACTTTTACCTTCGGCTATCTCGCATTACCTTGGTATAATATGCAATCGTTCTTTAGCGACAGGAGGGTACTGTCCCTTTCTTGAAAGAAAGGGACCCAAAGAACTTTCAGCTAGCATACGCTACGCCTTAGGCTCCGCAAGCTAATGCTCTGGCCCGTTATTGGGGTGACACTTTTTTGACGGGCGCGTGGAGCGATTCAAAACTTTATCGCGCCCGCAAAAAAGATCACCCCCAAAGAAACAAGGCGAATACTGTACCGAGATAGAGTTAGGATGCGCAAGCATCCTTGAAAGTTTTTTTGGTTCTTTTTGTTCACAAAAAGAACAGTTCCGTACAGTTGCCAAATACGGTTTGCAAACTACTACGAAAGCAGTACGAGCGAAGCGAAGTTAGTAAGAACAGTTCCATCCGGTCAACGAAAGAACGATTAGTTAATAAGGATAGAAAAAAGCGGCCTCCTGGATCGTTAGGGATCAGGAGGCCGCTTTTTTGCGAATTGTTCTCGCGGATTAGGCCATTAGTGTCGGTCCGTGTGCGAGTGAGGTCGCAAAAATGTGGGTAAAAGAGTGTGCTTTCTTCTAATAAGAGAGCCGTTATTTCTTAGCGAAGAAGTCTTTTACTTCGTCATTCGGAACGATTTCGGTCTTGAAGGTATAAGCCCCGGTTTTTTCCGATTTGACCATTTTGATACATTTGGTTACGTTCTTTCCGTTCGCAGCGGTTTTGAGCGTAGCGACTACTTTCTTAGCCATGATTCTCTATCAGTGAGTGGTTTTTCTTGGAAATGGGATTACTTGATTTCGCGGTGGATGGTAACCCGTTTCAAGATGGGGTTGTATTTTTTGCGTTCCATCCGGTCCGGGGTATTTTTCTTGTTTTTCGTCGTGATGTAGCGCGACATCCCCGGCATTCCGCTTTCTTTGTGTTCGGTGCATTCGAGGATGACCTGTACACGGTTGCCTTTTTTAGCCATGTTTTTTCAGAGGAATGGTTGAGTGTGTGTGATTAATAGATTTTCGGCAGTGCGGCAGCCTCTTTCAGAGCGCTGGCAAGCCCTTTCTTGTTGATGGTGCGCATCGCGGCAGCCGACACTTTCAAAGTAACCCAGCGGTTTTCTTCTTCGAGGAAGAACCGTTTGTTTTTGAGGTTCGGGCTGAAGCGGCGTTTGCTTTTCTTGTTGGAGTGCGAGACGTTGTTACCGACCTGCGCGCTCTTTCCGGTGATTTGACAAACTTTCATGGTGTGTATTATCTTTCTGTTAATGTGAATAAACAGCGTGCAAATTTCGGTATTTTATCCGAAATATCAAAATCCTTTGAGGGGAGAAATCGGGTACTGCGTCGAATTCACAAAGATTTATGCCTGTCCCAGTTCGTTCAGCGTGTCGGCGAGATCCGTGTACCGGAACGAGGGCACGGCTCGCAGGATGGCCGATCCGTCGTACCGAGGGTGCGGGGCGGTCACGGCGGCGAGCGACGGGGCGAACGGCAGGACCATTCGTACCAGCCACCGCGGAAACCGGAGGGTCGGTTCGGCCCGTCCGACCGCCCGGGCGATCCGTCCCAGGAAGCGTCGGTAAGAGAGATTCTCGGCCGAGAGGATGTAGCGCTTTCCCCAAGCCTCGGGCTGCTCGGCGAGCCGGAGCAGGGCCCGGGCCACGTCGTCGGCCGAGACGAAAGCCGCCTCGCCTTCGATCCAGAATCGGTTGGCTCCTCGTCGCATGGCGGCGAAGAGTCCGTTCAGCCAGTAGCCCGAGTCCGGCGACATGGCGCCGAGTACGACAGCCGGATTGACCACCGCGACTCGGAGTCCGTGTGCCGCCGCGCGCCAGACTTCGTTTTCGGCGAGGAATTTGCTGCGGGCGTAGGCCGATGCGCCGGCCAGGTTCTCCATCACGCTCCCTTCGTCGACGCAGCCGTTCGGTCCGAGGCCGGTGCCCAGCGCGGCGATCGAACTGACGTGGACGAATGTCGGTCGAGCCTCGTCGGGCAGCTCCAGGGCGGCGGTGACGAGGTTGTGGGTCATCGCCACGTTGTCCCGCACCAGCTCTTCGCCGTCGCGCGCGGCTCCGACCGAGACGCGCGCCGCACAGTGGAAAACCACGTCGGGTTGCCACTCCCGCATCAGCCGCCGGCAGTCGTCGAAGTACTCCAACTCGGCCGTTTGCCGGTCGAAAGCCGCTCCCTCCAGCCCCCGCCGGGCCAGCAGCCAGTCGAGCTTCTGCCACGAACCGGCCGAACGGGCCAAGGCAACCGGCCGGTAGGTGGGGCGGTTGTCGCTTCCGCTCTCCGCGGGGCTGCCGAGCAGCTCGCTCATCAGGTGGCTGCCGACCAGTCCGGTCGCGCCGCTTATTAATACTCGTTTCATCGTTTGTCTTTGGGTGTGGAGGGCGCGCGCCCCGGCTCACAAGGCCGAAGCGTCGGCCGAAATATAGCCGTGCATCAAAGCATAGAGCGTCAGGCCGGAAATGGTTTTGATGCCCAGCTTGGCGGTGATGTTTTTGCGGTGGGTGAGGACGGTGTTGAGGCTGATGTTGAGCCGGTCGGCGATCTCTTTGTTGATGGCGCCGCTCACGACCAGTTGCAGGACCTGCACCTCGCGCCCCGAAAGCTCGTCCGAGCCGCTCTCTTCCGTCCGCTTGCGATCCGGCAGCAGGGTGTGTTCCATGGCCTCCAACAGGTGCTCGAGCGGTTCGGCCGTCCCGACCACGCGGGGCATCGCCTCGGAGGTGCCGCCGCCAAGGCTGCCGCCGAGGTGCGCCGCTGTGGACCGTCTGCCGCCGCCTCCGGCCAGCACCAGGCACTGCGTCCGCCGGGGCAGAAAAAAATCGAGGTGTGCGGTAAAAGTCTCGCAGTCGGTCACATAACCGTCGAAATGGCCGCCCGCCGCCCCCTCGCCCGCGATGTCCGCCGGGTGGTCGAACGACTCGGCTTCGACCGTCGCGAAGTACCGTTCCAGCAGAGCCCTCACTCCGGCTTCCTGCACGACGTCGGGCAGTATCAGTGCGATTCGTGGCATAACAGGGCGTCGATGATCGGGGTCAGAATGCGGTTTCGGATCCGGTTGTGCTGTCGGATGTCGCGTTCGATGCTGCCGATGGCAAAGATGACGGCATAGGCCAAGTTATCATCATACTGGCCGCTCAGGTGGCGCACCAGGATACTGCGCAGGTCGCCCAGCTGCCCCGCCGTCTCGCCGGCCGGGGGCGCTTGGGCCGGACGGTGGTCCGGCCTCTCGTTCTCCGTCGTCAGGGACAGGCAGTACGGAAACCACTCCTGCGTATCATACGCGATCGAGGCCAGGAGGCTTGCCTTGAACTGATCGAAAAACCGGCCGATCAGGGCCAAATGTGGATTCTCGCCCCCTCCGCTGGCGATCAGCGAACGCAGGTGCCGTTCGATGTTGGGCAGCTGCGAATGCTGGTAGTAGGCATTGGTCTTCGTGAGGTAGTCGACGATCTGGCTCACGTGGAACGATTTGAGCCGCTCTTCCGGAAAATAATTCTCGAACAGGTAAGTGTTCATCAGCACGAGCATGAACCGCTCGTCGATCGCGTGGTCGGCACACACGGCCGCCACCGATTTGTCCCCGACGCCGAGCCGAATCCCAAAACGACTCACTAACGGTATCAAACTCGGATGTTGCTCTAACGCCGTACTCAACGGCGTCTCGGTAGTCAATAATCCCATAACTCTGTCAAAGATAATGTTTTTTCCTCTTTCTTTCTGCTTTTTTCCGGTCGTTGGTTACGGGAGGGTACTGTTCTTTTTGTGAACAAAAAGAACCAAAAAAACTTCAGAGCGCATCCCGCTGGGATGCTTTGGCCGTGTCAGCCTGGTGCTTTGGGTGGGGCGTTCGGCGAGGCGCGTCATGCGTAAATTACCTTAGCGCGCCCGCGCCAAACGTCCCCACCCATAAACCTGAGGACTGCGGAGCCTAATACATAGCGTATGCTATCTCAAAAGTTTTTGGTGCCGCTTTTTCCAAAAAGCGGCAGTTCCAGCACGTCGCTAAAGAATAGGAAAGAGCAGGGAAAGAGAGAAAAAAGGTTATCTTTACGGGACTATGAGATATTGTATCGCTTTGTCGTTGGTGCCCGGTGTGGGTAGCAAGCATATGAGGCGGCTGTTGGCTGTTTTCGGGAGTGCCGAGGAGGTGATGGGCGCGGGGGTCGATCGGTTGATGGCGGCCGGTGTGTCGTTGCGGATGGCGCAGGAGATTGCCGGTGGGGCGACGGTGGCGCGGGCGATGAGTGTCATCGATTTGTGCCGGAGTACGGGGGTGCGGGTGTTGACGGTCGGGATGGCGGAGTTCCCGAGGGCTTTTGCCGAGTGTCCCGATGCACCGTGCGTGCTCTACGTGCGCGGAGGGATCGACTTCAATGCCGGAAAATGGATCTCGGTGGTCGGGACGCGAAATGCCACGCAGAACGGGGTGAGTGTGACGGGGCGGGTGGTGCGCGACATCGCCATGCTCTATCCGGAGACGGTGATCGTCAGCGGGTTGGCTTTCGGGATCGACAAGGCGGCCCACAGTGCGGCGTTGCAGTATCGGGTGCGGACGGTGGCGGTGATGGCCGGGTGGGTGGACGACATCGTGCCGCGAACGCACTACTATTTAGCGCGTCAGATTCTTGATGCGGGCGGAGCGATCGTGTCGGACATGCCGCCGGGAACGGTGATCGACCGGGGCAACTTTCTGAGTCGAAATCGGCTGGTGGCGGGGTTGAGCGAGGCTACGATCGTCGTGGAGTCGGCGGCCCGAGGCGGTTCGCTGGTCACGGCCGACATCGCCGTGAGTTACAACAAAGAACTCTTCGCGCTGCCGGGGGCGATCAGCGAACCGATGTCCGAGGGGACCAATATGTTGATCCGCTCGAACAAGGCGATCATGTACCAAAGTGCGGAGGATGTGGCGTTGGCATTGGGGTGGGAACGGTCGTCACCGGCAGCAGGGGTGGTGGACGGTCGGTTGGAGCAGCTTTCGCCCCGGCTTCGGCAGGCTTATGAGGCTATTCCGGACGGTGTGCGGCTGGATGCCGAGGGGCTGGCGGACCTTTGGGAGGTGCGTATTTGGGAGGCGTCGAGCCTCGTGGGGCAGCTTCGGGCGAAGGGGCTGTTGGCTGCGGATCCTTATAAGTGCTATTACAAAATCTGAGTGGTGCGTTTTTTGGCCGGGTTTTCGCCCGGTTCCGCTCGGCACGCCCACCGGGCGTTTTGCTGGGGTTGTCGTTGCCCGTTTTTCTCGCCCGTCAGGGTGTCGCTCGGCAGGCGAGGACTGATGTTTTCGCGGTAAATTTCTCGCCCGAATGGCCAGTACCGCGTGCCGGGAGGCACCGCCCCCGCGGCGTAAGGGCAGCCCGCGCGGCTTGAGCGCAGTTCCAGCTCGTAGGGATAGTCGCCCCGCGCGCC
>CAJTNK010000081.1 GCA_910577885.1 uncultured Rikenella sp. | reverse complement strand
AATCCGCCGCGCGCCCACCCCCCTCTTCCTGGAGGCAACGCAACTGAAGACCGTATGCACGGCAACTGCTGTTCTGCGGAACGAGCCAGTCGCAGTCGAAGCGTAAATAGTAGGTATCGTTGCTCGCCGTCTTCGTAGACCAGCCCGCTCCGTGGCTGCCGACCTGATGCAACGTACCTCCGGCAGCCACGCCGCGCCAACCGCTGTCGCGGAAGCCCGGGGGAACGCGTGGCATTCTCGCCGAAAATCCGTAATTTTGCACCATGGCGAAAAAAAGGAAATTACTCCTCTTCCGAGGCGATAAACCCTTGTGGATTATCGTGGCGGCCCTTTTTCTCGTCTCGTTGCTCGTCGTCTATTCGGCCACGGCCGCCATGGCTTATCGCGAGGTGGACGGCAATACGTCCTATTATCTGTTCCGCCAGGCACGCTTTATCATGATCGGCTTTTTTGTCATCATCGTCGTGCACTGGATCGATTACAAGTACTATGCCCGGTATGCGAAGGCGTTGTTCAAACTGAGCGTCGTGCTGGTGCTGCTGGCTTATGTGGTGGGGATCTCGCTGAACGAGGCGTCGCGGTGGATCAAGATTCCGGGACTCGGATTCACCTTCCAGCCTTCGGAGCTGTTGAAGGTGACGTTGGTGGTGGTGCTCGCCCAGCAGCTCGGGATGCGGCAGGGGGTGATTGCCCGACTTGCCGTGTTGCCGCCGTTGACGCCGGGCGGGTGGGGACGGAAGCCGCAACGGAGCTTCGAAATCTGGTACAAGACCACAAAACCGTTGATCCTGCCGATCGTCGTGTCGGCGCTGGTGGTGCTGCCGGCCAACTTCTCGACGGCGGCGATTCTGTGGGGCACCTGCATGATTATGCTGATGATCGGTCGCGTGCGGCAGAGCGAGCTGAACCGCTTGATGGGGGTGACGGCTTTGGCGACGGTGTTGATCGTGGGGGGGATGTACGTGGCGGGGTTGGGACGGGCCCAGACCTGGGTCAATCGGTTCGTGCAGTTCACGGGGCTTTCGGAGGCGGTGGTCGACGACCGGCAGGCCAGTCAGGACAGCTACCAGGTGCAGCAGGCCGAGATTGCCATCGCTTCGGGGGGCGTGGTGGGAAAGGGCCCCGGGAACAGTACTCAGCGGTCGCAGCTGCCGCACCCGTATTCCGATTTCGCGTATGCTTTCATTATCGAGGAGTATGGGATCGTGGGAGGGATCGTGGTTTTTGTGCTGTATCTTTGGATCTTTTATCGCGCGGGGCTGATCGTGCGGCGGTGCAACCGGCCGTCGCAGGGGCTGATGGTGCTGGGGTTGAGCTTGATTATCACGATGCAGGCTTTCGTGAACATGGCGGTCTCGGTGGGGCTGATACCGGTGACGGGTCAGCCGTTGCCGTTGATTAGTATGGGGGGGTCGTCGGTGCTTTTCACCTGCGTGGCGATGGGGATGATCCTCGGGGTGAGCCGCGAGAGCGAACGGGAGCTGTTGGAACAGCAGGCGGCGGCTGCGGCGGCGATGCGGGAGGGGGTTCTGCCGGAGTCCTCTGCGGCGACCGAGCCGGCCGGAGAGACGATACCCGAAGAATCTCCGGTGGCTCCGTTGAGGCGTCCGCTGGTTTTTCGTGGCGGGGGCGGTTCGACGGCGAAGCGCGGCCGTTCGGCGCGGGCGGATGAGGCGGCGCCGGAGGAGGAGCTGACCTTGGTCGATCGCGGCGATCCGTCGGCGTGGGAGGCGGACGGCCTGGTGGGCGATCGGCGGGAGGTGATCGATTTGATAGACGATGAAGACGATGAATAACAAACCATTACGGGTCATTATCAGTGGCGGCGGGACGGCCGGGCACATCTATCCGGCGGTGGCGACGGCCGATGCGTTGCGGGCCGAGCTGGGGGCCGAAGGGGTGGAGATCCTCTTCGTGGGGGCCGAGGGGAAGATGGAGATGGAGCGGGTGCCGAAGGCCGGGTATGAGATCGAGGGGCTTCCGGTGGCAGGGTTGCAGCGGCGGTTGCTGTCGGGGGCGAATTTCGCCCTGCCGCTCAAGGTGTGGCGGAGCGTGCGGCGGGCGCGGAGGATTGTGCGGGAGTTCCGTCCCGATGTGGCGGTGGGGTTCGGGGGGTATGCCAGTGCGCCGGTGTTGTGGGCGGCGCAGCGGATGGGGGTGCCGACCGTGATTCAGGAGCAGAACTCCTATGCGGGGCTCACGAACCGGCTGTTAGGGCGGCGGGCGCGGGCGATTTGTGTGGCTTACGAGGGGATGGAGCGTTTTTTCCCGGCTCCGCGGATCGTGTTGACGGGGAATCCGCTGCGGGGGGCGTTCGGGGCGGAGGTCTCCCGGCCGTCGGCCGAGCTCAGGCGCGAGGCGGCGGCCTACTTCGGCTTCGAGGAGGCTGCGGCGGCGGGCCAGGACAAAGGTCGAGTCAAAACCAAGGAGCGGAAGACGCTGTTCGTGACCGGGGGGAGCCTCGGGGCGGGGACGATGAATCGGTGTGTGCTGGGGGCGTTGGACCGGTTGGCGGAACGGGCGGATGAGGTGCAGGTCATTTGGCAGAACGGGCGGTATTACGATGCGCAGTTGGCAGGGGCGATCGGGGAGCGGCCGGGCGGACTGCCGCGGAATGTGTGGCGGGGGGCGTTCGTGGAGCGGATGGACCTGGCCTATGCGTTGGCCGATGTGGTGGTGGCGCGGGCGGGGGCTTGCACGGTGTCGGAGTTGGAACTGTTGGGTCGGGCGGTGGTTTTCGTACCGTCGCCGAACGTGGCGGAGGATCATCAGACCAAGAACGCGCGGGCGCTGGCCGATCGGGAGGCGGCCGTGCTGGTGGCGGACGGGGCGGCGGAGCGGGAGGCGATGGCGTGCGCGTTGGAGCTGCTGGCCGACGACCGGCGGCGGGAGCTGCTGGCGGCGAATATCCTGCGGCTGGGTCGGCCCGAGGCGGCGGCGGAGGTGGCGCGGACGGTGATTCGGATAGCGAACGAGTATGGAAAGAGATGAAAGATAGGATCTATTTCGTAGGGATCGGCGGCATCGGGATGAGCGCGCTGGCCCGTTATTTTCGGCACGCGGGTTGGCAGGTGGCGGGGTATGACCGGACGCCGTCGCCGTTGACCGATGCGTTGGAAAGGGAAGGCATACCGGTGCATTACGAGGACGCGGTGGAGCGTATTCCTGAGGCTTTTCGCGATCCGGCGTGCACGCGGGTGATCTATACTCCGGCGGTTCCGGTGGATCACAGCGAGCTGGGGTGGTTCCGGGCCAACGGGTTCGAGGTCTTGAAACGGTCGCAGATGCTGGGTCTGTTGGGCGAGGGTCGGCGGGTGATGGCCGTGGCGGGGACCCATGGGAAGACCACCACCACGACGATGGTGGCCCATTTCAATGCGGTGGCGGCGGGCGAAGGCTCGGCGTTCCTGGGGGGGATTTCCAAGAATTTCGACTCGAACCTGGTGTTGGGGGCGGGGGATCGGATGGCGGTCGAAGCCGATGAGTTCGACCGCTCGTTTCTGCAGCTTCGGCCGCAGGAGGCGGTCGTCACGTCGGTCGATCCGGACCACTTGGATATTTACGGGACTTACGAGGCGGTGCGGGAGGCTTTCGCGGAGTTTGCCGGGCGGATCGTCCCGGGGGGCGTGCTGATCTTGAAGCGAGGCATCGAACTGCCGTTCTCGCGGAGCGACTTGCGCTGCTATACGTACCACCTCTGCGATCCGGCGGCGGATTTCCGGGCCGAGCGGCTGGAGGTCGATGCGGGGGGGTACTATACGTTCGACCTGGTCTTCCCGGATCGGCGGGTCGAGGGGTGTCGGCTCGGGATTCCGGGGCTGGTGAACGTCGAAAACTGCGTCGCGGCGGCGGCTTTGGTGTGGTGCGAAGGGTTCGCGTCCGACGAGGCGCTGCGCGAGGCGCTGGCTACTTTCCGGGGGGTGCGGCGGCGGTTCGACTTCTGGGTCAACGACCCGCAGCGGCCGGGCGGGATGATCTACATGGACGACTATGCCCACCATCCGGCGGAGTTGCGGGCGATGTTGACCTCCGTCCGGAAGATGTTCCCGGGGCGGGAGCTGACGGTGGTGTTCCAGCCGCACCTCTACACCCGCACGCGCGACTTTGCGGCGGAGTTTGCCGAGGTGCTGAGCTTGGCGGACCGGGTGTTGCTGCTGCCGATCTATCCGGCGCGCGAGCTGCCGATTCCGGGGGTCGCCTCGGAGATGATTCTGGAGGGCGTTGCGGCGCCGCACAAGAGGCTCATTGCCAAGGAGGAGCTGGTGGCGGAGGTCGAGGCGTTGGCGGCGGACGGCGTGCTGGTGACGGCCGGAGCGGGGGACATCGACCGTTTCTGCGGTCCGGTGGCGGAGGCCGTGCGGCGGCGGAATCGGGCGGCGGATTAATCGAAAAACAACCTGTGCAGAGATGATGTCGTCCGGGGGTCGTAAAATACTGCAAATCCTGCTGTTGGTTCTGCTGGCGGCCTACAGCGTCGTGGCCGTGCGGTACTGTTCGGATCGGGAGGCGGCTGTGCGTTGCAGCGGCGTCGAGATCGAAGTGGCGGACAGCGCCGTACAACGGTTCGTGACCCCCGAGATCGTGCTTCGGTGGCTGGCCGACAGCGGTGTCCGAACCGTCGGGGTGCCGTTGCGGGAGGTCGACGTGTATGCCGTCGAACGGCTCGTCGAACAGCAGGACTATGTCCTGCAGGCCGATGCCTATACGGCGATCGACGGGCTGCTCCACATCACGCTCACCCAGCGTCGGCCCGTGGTGCGGGTGGTGAGCGAGGCCGGCCACAACTTCTACCTCGACAGCACGCTGGTGTTGCTCCCTCCGCAGGCGGACTGCCTGGCTTCGGTGCCCGTGGTGAGCGGCCGGCTTCCGCTCAGCTTCCCGACCGACTTTTTCGGCCGGCTCGACGAAAAAAAGTTTCCTCGGGAGCGGGAATTGTTGCATAATCTCCTTAACTTTGTCCATCAGGTAGATACCGACCGGTTTTTGGACGCCTTGACCGCCCAGATCTATTACGAGGCGGGCGAAATAACGCTCCTGCCGCGGGTGGGCGGGCAAATCGTCCGGTTTGGCGCGATTGTTGACTCGGCGGCAGTGGGGCGGCGGCTGCGCAAACTCTCGCGGTTCTACCGCGCCTCGTTTGCCGAAGGGTGGTGGCGGACGGCCACCGAAGTCGACCTCCGGTTTCGCGGACAGGTCGTCTGCAAAGGAATGCCCGCGGACCTCTCGACACCGGCCGGCCAACAACGCGCCGCCGATGAGGAGGCGAAACAATAACGCACAGAGCACCACTCACACCAGAGAGTAGAGACTATGGAGAATAACGAATACGTGGCGGCGGTCGACCTCGGGACCACCAAGGTCGTGATGGCTGTCGGACGCAAAGCCGAGAAAAACAAGATCGAAATCGTCGCGCTCAAGGAGCTGAACTCCAACGGCGTGATGAAAGGCGACCTGAAGAATATCGAACAGGCGTCGCAGGTGTTGCGCGAGGTGAAAAATCAACTCGAAAAGGAACTCGGCGTCGTGGTTCGGGAGGCGTATGTGGGGGTTTCCGGACAGCACATCCAGTGCAATCGGACCCAAGGGTATGTGACGGTGCAGAACATGACCGATGCCGGGGTGACGGAGGTCAGACGGAGCGATGTGGAGCGGCTGATCGACGACCAGCGGAACGCCTCCTTGCCGGCGGGGAAGACCATCATCAGTATTTTGCCGCAGTCGTATATTCTGGACGGCGAGGACGATATCAGCGAACCGGTGGGGATGGAGGGGCGGAAGCTCGAGGCCAAGTTCAACGTCATTATCGGCGAGGAGACGGCCATCGAGCGGCTCCGGCGGTGCTTTCAGCGTGTGGGGCTCAACCTGGCGGGGATCGTGCTGCAGCCGCTGGCTTCGGCCGAGGCGGTGCTCAGCGACGACGAAAAGGAACTCGGCGTCGCCGTGGTGGATATCGGGGGGGGAACCACGGATATTTGCGTCTACTACGACAAGGTGATTCGGCACCTGGCGGTGATTCCGATCGGCGGGAATATCATCAATAAGGACATTCGGGCGTACGGGATTCTGGAGCGGTATGTCGAGAAGCTCAAAACCTCGTTCGGCGAGGCGGTGGCCGAGCGGACGCCGGGCGATAAGTACATCAACATTCCGAGCGTCAACGGCCAGGCGCCGAAGGAGATCGCCGTGCGGACACTGGCCGGGATCATCGAGGCCAGGATGTACGACATCATCGATTACGTCAAAATCGAGATCGAACGGTGCGGCTTCAAAGGACGATTGGGGGCCGGGATCGTGTTGACCGGCGGCGGTGCCAATCTGAAGAACCTGGACCAGCTCTTCAAACTCCACACCGGGCTGGAAGTGCGGGTGGCGCAGCCGACGACTTACGTCGGCGGGGAGTCGGTCGAGCTGATCTCGGCGCCGAAATACTCCACGCTGACGGGGATTGTGCTGGATGCCGTGCGGAAGGGGAATTACACCGAGATCGGCGAGCTGCCTTCTTTGGCGGGGCAGGCGACGGGGGCTTCCTCATCGGCTGCGGCGGATCCGTATTTGGCGCGGGAACCGCAAGCGCCCGAACAATCGATGGGCGGGAGCGGCTATCACAACAATTCGATGGGGGGGCACGCTTCGTCGGTGCCTGGCGGCGGATATGACGAGGGGCGGGACGTGTACGATGCGCCGCAGGTGTCGCAGGGGGGGCAGTCGTCCTTGCCGGACGGGGAGGGAGTCTACGATCCGTATAACGAGGCGGGGGGATATGCGGAGGAGGGGTATGATGACGATCCGAACGGCGGCGATTACTTCGAGGACGAGATCCAGATCCGGAAACCGAAAATGAAAGAACGTCTTCGTCGTTGGTTCGGCTCGATCCTCTCGGAAGAGGTCGACGACGATGACGACCGATATTGATAGAAGACCGATTTTAGCACAAGCAGGCACAATATACGCACATGGAATTTGTAGATATAGCTCCGGTGAGTTCGTCGATCATCATGGTAGTGGGGGTCGGCGGCGGGGGGAGTAACGCCGTGAACCACATGTTCAAACTGGGGATTGCGGACGTTTCGTTCATGGTCTGCAACACCGACCGGCAGGCGTTGGGACGGAGTCCGATTCCGACCCAGATCCGGCTGGGCGAGGCGTTGACCGAGGGGCTCGGAGCGGGCAACCGGCCGGAACGCGGGCGGGCGGCCGCTGAGGAGAGTATCGAGGAGATCAAAGAGATTTTTCGGGAAAAAAACATCCGGATGGTGTTCGTCACCGCCGGGATGGGGGGCGGCACCGGGACGGGAGCGGCGCCTGTGATTGCCCGGGCGGCCAAGGAGATGGGGATTCTGACGGTGGCCATCGTCACCATTCCGTTCAAGACGGAGGGGCCCAGGCGGATTATGCAGGCCTTGGACGGAATCGAGGAGATCAGGCATAATGTGGACTCGCTGCTGGTGGTCAACAACGAGAATATCAACGAGATATACGGGGATTTGACCTTGTCCGAGGCGTTCGGCAAGGCCGATGATATTTTGGCGTCGGCGGCGAAGAGTATAGCCGATATTATCACACAGGAGAATCACATCAACGTCGACTTTGCCGATGTGCAGACCGTGATGCGGGACAGCGGGATTGCTTTGATGGGGTCGGCGTGCGGGAGCGGGGAGAATCGGGCTCTGGAGGTGGCCGAGGCGGCTATGAATTCGCCGCTCTTGAACCACCGGGATATTGCGGGGGCAAAGAACGTGTTGCTCACCATTACTTCGGGGAACAAGGAGGTCAAGATGACCGAGACGCGTGCTATTACGCAGTTCGTACAGGATCGGACGGGGCTCGGCTTGGGAACGGATCTGATTTGGGGGGCCGGGAACGATCCGTCGTTGGGGGATGATATCCGGATTACGATTGTGGCTACGGGTTTCGGGGTCGACAGTATTCCGATGATTCGGGATCGGTATGCGGAGGTGGTGGGGCGTGATGTGCGGCGGGAGGCGGCGCAGCGGCAGGGAGCTTCGGCGGCGGGGACGGCGGGGCAACAGCAGCCGCGGAGGGAGACGATTTCGCTGATCGACCTGGACAGCGACGGTGCGAAAAACAAAAAGAAGGCGGAGAATAAGGATGCGGGGGAAGATGGGTTTGCGGTGGTGACGCACGGGGAGGGGAGAGCGGTGGAGGAGGGCTATTCTGCGATGGGGGGAGATGGTTTGGCGGGGCGGGTGTACGAGGATTTGGAAGGGGGGGCTTTGGGGGAAGGAGCAGTTTCTTCTTCGTTCGAGGAGACCTTTTCGGTTACATCGGGGGGGAGGGTAGCGCCGGGGATTCCTCCTGTGGCGGTTCCGGAGGCTGTGGTTTCTCCGGCAGTTTCTTCGTCTGTTTCACCGGTGGCTCCTCCGGTTGTTCCGTCGGCAGTTTCTTCGTCTGTTTCACCGGTGGCTCCTGTGGCGGAGGAGACTCCTGCGGCTGTTGTGCCGGAGACTCCTGCGGTGGCTGGAGAGGCGGTTGAGGCGGCGGAACCGAACAGGAGGAGGGTTGAGGAGGAGAGTGCTCCTGTTTTGGTGACGGATTTGAGTGACGAGGATTTGGAGAACATTCCGGCTTATATCCGTCGTCGGATGAACATCGAGGCGGGGACGCTTCCGGCGGGGAGCAAGATCTCGCGCGAGACGCTCAAAAACGATTCGATGGGGCGGAAGAGAGATGGCGGACATTTGTTCGATTGATGAGGCGGGGCGGGCTTTGTGAGGGGGGTATAACAGGGTTTTATGAGAGGCTTTATTGCGGGGGCTTGTGTAAATTTGGGGACACGTTCGTGTCCCTTTTTTGTTGGGTTCTCGGCGGGGTTTCTGTACCGGCGGCCCGGCGGTGGTTTTTTCGCCCGGTGCCGCTCGCACCCGTTGGGTGTTTTACTGGCCATTCGGGCGAGAAAATTTCG
>CAJTNK010000080.1 GCA_910577885.1 uncultured Rikenella sp. | reverse complement strand
CGTATGCTAGCTCAAAAGTTTTTGGTGCCGCTTTTTCCAAAAAGCGGCAGTCCCATACCGTAGCCAAACACAGTTCGCCAATTGCCGAAAGTAAAATGAGAGAAACGAAGGTAATAAGAACAGTTTCAGCCCATAGTCAAAGAATAAGTCTACGCAAATAACACAGTAGATAATGGATCGTATTTCAGTAGGGTTGGTATTGGTCGGGTACGGGAACCGGGGGCGGACTTATGCCGATTACCTGCGGCAGGAGGGGGTTGCGGCGGGGGGCCGGGTGTTGGCGGTGGTTGAACCCAATGAGTTTAGGCGACAGGCGGCTTTGGCCGCCTTTGCTTTATCAGCCGAGGCGGGGTTCGGGACGTGGGGCGAGTTTGTGGCGGCTTTTCGGGAGCGGGAGGCTTGGCGGGAGAGGTTGCGGGCAGCGATTGTGGCGACGCCGGACCATTTGCATTATGGGATCACGATGGAGGCTGTGCGGGATTTGGGGCTCCATGTGCTGTTGGAGAAGCCGGTGGCGCAGAGTTTTGGGGAGTGTCTTGATATTGCCCGGGCGGCACGGGAAGGGGAGCGGGTTGTCGGGGTCTGCCATCCGCTGCGTTACCACCCGTTTTTCGTGAAGTTTCGCGAGCTGATGCGGGACGGGGAACGGATGGGCCGGGTGGTGGCGATCGACTATGCCGAGCATGTGGGGTTGGAGCGGATGACGCACGCTTTTGTGCGGGGGTTGTGGCGGAATCGGGCGGCGAGTAATACGTTGCTGGTTTCGAAGAGTTGCCACGATGTCGATTACCTGGTGTGGTTGGTCGGTTCGGAGGCCGAGGAGGTGCAGACCCGGGGCGGGTTGTCTCTTTTTCGTCCGGCGGGGGCTCCGGCGGCGAACGAGGGGGCGGAGCGGTGTTTGGATTGCCCGATGGAGCGGGAGTGTCCGTATTCGGCGGTGGAACTCTACGTGCGGCGGAGGCGGTGGCTGCGGCATTTCGACCTGCCGGAGGGGTTCGGCGAGGAGGAGTTGAGGCGGTTGTTGCGCGAGACCCGTTACGGGCGGTGCGTGTATCGGGTGGGGGACAACGACGTGTGGGACCACCAGACGCTTCAGGTGGCTTTCCGGAACGGGGTTTCGGTGCGGCTGTCGGTGAACGGCGTGACGGCCGAGGAGGGGCGGCGGCTCCATGTCATGGGGTCTCGGGGCGAGTTGTGGGGCGACGAACACACGATTCGTTACCGGGCTTATCGGACCTCAGCGTCGGCGGCGCGGGGGACTCGGGCAGTGGAGGAGTGGCATTTTGCGGCGTTGGCCGACGCGCCGGGACATGCCGGAGCGGACTATGCGCTGGTAGAGGACTTTTTGGAGGCGATCGGACGGGGGCGGGTGCCGTTGTGCGACATTCGCCACTCGGTGGAGGCTTATCGAATTGCATTTTTGGAGGTATGATCATGGATAAAATCGTAGTGACCGGTGCGAACGGTCAGTTGGGGAACGAGTTGCGGGCCATCGAACGGGAGGGGCTGTATGGGGGGCGGTACGTGTTCGTGTTTACGGACGTGGCCGAGTTGGACATTACGGATCGGGAGTCGGTGAGTCGGTTTGTGGAGGCCGAGCGGCCGCGGTGGATCATCAATGCGGCGGCCTATACGGCGGTGGATCGGGCCGAGGAGGATGCGGCTCGAGCCGAGCTGTTGAATGCGACGGCGGTCGAGCACCTGGTGTCTGCGGCCGCGGCGGTGGGGGCGGGCTTCGTGCAGGTGTCGACGGACTACGTCTTCGACGGCCGGATGCCGGAGGATCGGCATGCGCTGTCGGAGACCGAGGCGGTGGGGCCGCAGTCGGTCTACGGCCGCACCAAGCTCAAAGGCGAGGAGTATGCCCTGGCCTACCCGAAGAGTCTGGTGGTGCGGACGGCGTGGCTGTACAGCACGTACGGCAACAACTTCGTGAAGACGATGTTGAGGCTGGGTGCGGAGCGCGAGGAGCTGGGGGTGGTGGCCGACCAGTGGGGGACGCCGACTTATGCGGCGGACCTGGCGGCGGCTTTGATGCGGATGGTGTCGGTGTGCGACGAGCGCGCCGCTGCGGGGGAGGGATCGGAGGGACTTTTCGGCCTCTACCACTACACGAACGAGGGTGTGACGACGTGGTGCGAGTTTGCGCAGGAGATCATGCGCCGCGGGGGACGTTCCTGTACGGTGCGGGGCATCACCTCGGCGGAATATCCGGCAGCGGCACCGCGCCCGGCCTGGTCGGTACTCTCCAAACACAAAATCGCCCACACTTTCGACATCCAAATCCCCTCCTGGAAAGATAGCCTCGCCCGTTGTCTCCAAGCTCTGTAGTTCTGTATTTGCCTTGGCATAATGTGCAAACGGTCATTGGCTACGAGCAAGAACTGTTCTTTTTGTGAACAAAAAGAACAGTACCCTCCCGTCGCTAAAGCACAGTTTGCAAATTACACGAAATAAAAACAGACACAGAGTTATGGAGAAAGAGTCCAAGATCTATGTAGCGGGTCATCGGGGGTTGGTTGGGAGTGCGATATGGCGTGATTTGGAGCGGAAGGGGTATCGGCATTTGGTGGGGAGGACGCATGGCGAGTTGGATTTGACCGATCAGGCGGCCGTGGATCGGTTTTTCGGGATTGAGCGTCCGGAGTATGTTTTTTTGGCCGCCGCTTATGTGGGTGGGATCATGGCGAATTCGTTGTATCGGGCCGATTTCATTTGGCGGAACCTGGCGATCCAGAACAACGTGATCGGTGCTGCGTGGCGGTATGGGGTGAAGAAGCTGTTGTTCCTGGGTTCGACGTGTATTTATCCGCGGGAGGCTCCGCAGCCGATGCGGGAGGAGTGTTTGTTGACCTCTCCGCTGGAGTACACCAACGAGCCTTATGCGGTGGCGAAGATTGCCGGGTTGAAGTTGTGCGAGAGTTTCAACCTGCAGTACGGGACCAATTTCGTGGCCGTGATGCCGACCAACTTGTACGGTCCGGAGGACAATTTCGACCTCGAGACGAGCCATGTTCTTCCGGCTTTGGTGCGTAAGATGCACCTGGCTCGTGCGTTGACGGAGGGGGATTGGGCGGCGATTCGGCGAGATTTCGGCCGTCGGCCGGTGGAGGGTGTCGATGGGAGTGCTTCCGAGTCGGTCATACTGGAAAAACTCGGCCAATACGGCATCGAGCCCGGGCGGATGACCGTTTGGGGTACGGGCCGTCCGTTGCGTGAGTTCCTGTGGAGCGAGGATATGGCCGACGCTTGTGTTTACGTGATGGAGCGGGTCGATTTCCGGGACCTGGCGGCCGACCGAGGCGATCGGGGGGGAGAGGTGCGGAATTGCCACATCAACATCGGTACGGGGAGCGAGCTTTCGATCTCGGATTTGGTGCGGTTGATCGCCCGGACGGTGGGTTACGGGGGTGAGATCCGGTTCGACGCTTCGAAACCGGACGGGACGATGCGCAAGCTGACCGATCCGAGCCGGTTGCACGGGTTGGGGTGGCACCACCGGGTGGAGATCGACCGGGGGATCGAGCGGTTGTATGCGTGGTACCTTCGGTCGTAACGAAAAAATGCGCATCTTTGTAACACCCCTCGGTTCTCTTTAGGAGGCGGGGGGTGTTATTCGTTCACAAAGAATCATACATCAATCACAAAAGGAGGAATGGAGGATGAAAAAGCAGATTTTGGGGGTGTTGGCCGTTGTATCGGTGGTCGTCGGGGCATTGTTTTCGGGCGGTTGCCAGAAGGAGAAACCGTACGCGTCGTATCAGCTTGCGGTGAAGTATTACGATTTGCAGAAGAATGAACAGGGCGGTGACTTGTCTCCGGATCAAATCGAACAGTTGCCGGCCGACCAGCGGGATTTGTACCGGGTGGCTTTGTGCCTGGACAAGTGGTTGGTCAGTGGCGGTTTTGCGCGGATCTACGGGTGGAATCCGTTGGTGATCGAGGGGCCGGATCTGAGGATCAATGACCAGCAGGCTTATAACTACTATCGGAACGAGGTGAAGCGTCTGGACGATAGCGATTTGGCGAAGGTGATTACCGATGCGCAGCGTGATTCGGGCGGTTCGGGGTTGACGCTGACCACTTCGGGGAGCCTCGAGTTCGACTACCTGATAACGGGGATCTCGACGATGTCCAAGGAGGAGTATCCTCAGAGCAAGCGATATACGGTATCTTACGGGCCGCTGACGTCCGATACGAAGGAGTAACCCTATGAAGATAGCCATTGTCGGGACCGGTTATGTGGGTTTGGTGACCGGGACCTGTTTTGCGGAGCTGGGGGTGGAGGTGACCTGCGTGGATACGGATGCTTCGAAGATCGACCGGTTGCAGCGGGGCGAGATTCCGATCTACGAGCCGAACCTCGAACAGTTGGTCGAGAAGAACCACCGGGCCGGGAGGTTGCATTTCACGACGTCGCTGGAGGAGGTCTTGCCGGATGTCGAGATCGTCTTTTCGGCCGTCGGCACGCCGCCCGATGAGGACGGGAGCGCCGACTTGCGGTATGTCCTGCAGGTGGCCGAGACGATCGGCCGGAATATCGACCGGTATATCCTGGTGGTGACGAAGTCGACCGTTCCGGTGGGAACGGCGGCGCGGGTGCGGGCGGCGATCCGGGCGCAGCTCGAGGCGCGCGGGGTGGAGGTGCCGTTCGACGTGGCCTCGAACCCGGAGTTCCTCAAAGAGGGGAACGCCATCGAAGACTTCATGCGGCCGGACCGGGTGGTGGTCGGCACCGACTCGGATCGGGCGCGGGAGTTGATGACGAGACTCTACAAACCGCTGTTGCTGAACAACTTTCGGGTGATGTTCATGGACATCCCGTCGGCCGAGATGACCAAGTATGCGGCCAATGCGATGCTGGCCACCCGGATCTCGTTCATCAACGACGTGGCCAACCTGTGTCAGGCGGTGGGGGCCGATGTCAATATGGTGCGTCGGGGGATCGGGGCGGATAGCCGGATCGGCAACAAGTTCCTTTACCCGGGTTGCGGCTACGGGGGGTCGTGCTTCCCGAAGGACGTCAAAGCGTTGATCCACAGCGCGGCTCAGAACGGGTACCGGATGGAGGTCCTGGAGGCGGTCGAACGGGTCAACGAACGGCAAAAGAAGATTTTGTTCGAAAAGCTGGTGCGGCATTTCGGCAGCGTCGAGGCGTTGCGGGGCCGACGGATTGCGCTCTGGGGGCTGGCCTTCAAACCGGGAACGGACGACATGCGCGAGGCTCCGTCGCTGGTCTTGATCCCGCAACTGCTGGAGGCCGGGGCCGAGGTCGTGGCCTACGACCCGGTGGCGATGGACGAAGCCCGGCGAAGACTGGGCTCGGAGGCGATCCGCTATGCCGCCGATGCCTACGGCGCGGTGCTCGACGCCGATGCACTGGTGTTGCTGACCGAGTGGAAGGAGTTCCGCCTCCCCAACTGGGAGGTCCTCAAACGGGCCATGCGTGGCCATGCCGTGGTCGACGGACGAAACATCTTCGACCGTGCGGAACTCCGCTCACTCGGTTTCGACTACTACGGTATCGGCGTCTTGTAAACAATGTTTCTCTCTTCTGCTGTAATCGATCATTGGCTACTGTACGGAACTGTTCTTTTTGTGAACAAAAAGAACCAAAAAAACTTTCAGATAGCATACGCTACGCCTTAGGCTCCGCAATCCTTAGGTTTATGGGTGGGGTTCTTTTAGGCGCGCACTAAGGTTTTCGCAGCCTAAGCGCGCCCAAAAAGAATCCCACCCCAAACACCGGGCTGACACGGCCAAAGCATCCCAACGGGATGCGTTCGGAAGTCTTTTGGGTACCTTTTCTTCAGAAAAGGTACAGTACCCTCCCGTCGCTAAAGACGGTTATAGAACAAGCGAGAAATGGGTTAAAAAAGGGAGATTAATTATGGAGACAGTACGTGTTGTGAAGATCGGCGGGAATGTGGTCGATCATGCGGAGAAGTTGGAGCGTTTTTTGGGTGATTTTGCGGGGATGGGGGGTAAGAAGGTGTTGGTGCATGGTGGAGGGAAGATTGCGACTTCGATTTCGCAGGGGTTGGGGATCGAGACTCGGATGATCGGCGGTCGTCGGGTGACGGATGCCGAGACGTTGCGGATCGTGACGATGGTTTATGCCGGGTTGATTAACAAGAATATTGTAGCCGGTTTGCGGGGTGAGGGTTGTCATGCTTTGGGTTTGTGCGGGGTGGATGGTGGGCTGATCCGGTCTCGTCGGCGGAATCCGGAGCCGGTGGACTATGGCTTTGTGGGTGATCCGGTGGAGTTCGGTTTGGATACGGCCGTGACGCTGTTGGACGGCGGTTTGGTTCCGGTGGTGGCGCCCATCACGTATGATGCGGAGGAGGGGGCGTTGCTCAACACGAATGCCGATACGGTGGCTCAGGCGGTGGCCGTGGGCCTCTCGGCGCGGTATGCGGTGGAGCTGGTCTACTGCTTCGAGAAACCGGGGGTGTTGCGGGATGTGGCGGACGACAGTTCGGTGATTCCGAGCATCGACCCGGCCTCGTATGAGCGACTCAAAGCCGAGGGGGTGGTGGCCGACGGGATGTTGCCGAAGCTGGAGAACGCTTTCCGGGCGATCGAAGCGGGGGTCCAAAACGTGGTTATCTGCTCGGCCGAGTCTTTGACCTGCCCGGGCTACGGCGGTACAACTTTACATCAATAATAATTCCTCCTTGTACTGCTTCGGCATAGCGTGCAGTCGTTCTTAGTGGCAGGAGGGTACTGTACCTTTTCTGAAGAAAAGGTACCCAAAAGACTTCCGAAAGTGCTGTCGCACTTTAAAGCCATTCGGGGCACAAGGTTCTTCGTGTGGGTTGGGGGTGACACTTTTTTGACGGGCGCGTGAGGCGACTTGAAATCTTATCGCGCCCGCAAAAAAGAGCACCCCCAAAGAAACAAGGTGAATACTGTACCGAGATAGAGTTAGGATGCGCAAGCATCCTTGAAAGTTTTTTTGGTTCTTTTTGTTCACAAAAAGAACAGTTCTATCCGGCTTAAAAAACGGTTCGCAAATTATAGCACGAGGAGGAGCCAAGAAACGAAATTAATATGATACGAAGTATGAAGAGAGAAGATCGGTTTTCGTGTCCTTTCCGGTGGACCGTTGCGGTGTGGGTTTGGACCCTCCTTGGTAGTGGTGTTTTGGCGTGGGGTGGGATCGTTCTGATGAGGATTGATGGGACGTTGGGATGGGTGGTGTGGTCGAAATATGCGGTTCTGTTGATCCTTTTGGTTTCGTTGGTCGGTGTGGCTGGATATATGCCGTTGCGGCTGCGGGCCGATGGGGAGCGGATGGCGGTGGGACGGTTGTTCGGTGCGTTGAAGATCCCGCTGAGCGAGGTGGAGGAGGCCCGGATGATTCCGAAGTCGTATCTGGACGGCACGATACGGACATTTGGGAGCGGTGGTATGTGTGGGTATTTTGGGCGGTTCCGGAATAAGCGGCTGGGGAGTTTCACGATGTATGCGACGAATCTGACTCACTTGGTTTGGGTCCGGACGCGGCAGGGGCGACGGTATGTTTTCGGTTGCGGCCGACGGACGGAGGAGTTTTTTGCGTTTGTGCAGACACGGTTGGAGAAATAGGGGATGGAGTTTCGGATTATTTCTTTCGACGAGGTGAGTTCGACGAACGACGTGGCGATGGGGGCGGCGGATCGGTACGGTCATGGGTGTGTGTTGACGGCTCGTCGGCAGACGGCCGGGCGCGGGCAGCGGGGAAACCGATGGGAGAGCGAGCCGGGGGTGAATCTGATGTTTTCGCTGGTGTTGGAGCCGACCCATATTCTGGTGGAGGAGCAGTTCCGGATCAGCGAGATGGCGGCTTTGGCGGCCAGCGATGCGGTGCGGGAGGCGACCGGTGGCGGTGTGCGGTGTGCGATCAAGTGGCCGAACGATCTCTATGTGGGGGATAGGAAGCTGGGCGGGATTCTGATCGAACATACGTTGCAGAGCGAGTACCTGAGCCGTTCGGTGGTGGGGGTCGGGATCAACGTGGGGCAGCGTCGGTTCGACGCGTCGTTGCCCAATCCGACTTCGATCGCCGGCGAACTGTCGGACGACGGGACTGCGGTTCTTCCGTCGCCGGAGGAGGTGTTGAGGGCTTTTTGCGGGGCTTTCGAACGGCGGTATGCGGAGCCGGGCGAGGCGTTGCACGGGGCTTTCATGGAGCGGCTGTGGCGAGCCGACGGAGGCTTCTATCCCTACCGGGATGCGACCTCGGGCGAGCGGTTTCGGGCGGCGATCGAGGCGGTGGATCGTCTCACGGGCGAGCTGACATTACGCCTGGCGGAGGGGGGCGGTGTGCGTCGCTACTGGTTCAAAGAGGTGGAACCGCTCTTGGGTTGAGGTTTTCTTTGTATTTTTACGATCATGGTAAAAAAGATCAGTTTCACTCCTTCGGGGGTTTGCAGTCGTCAAATCGACGTAGAGGTAGAGGAGGGTATCGTCCGTTCGATCTGTTTCACGGGCGGTTGCCACGGCAATACACAGGGTTTGGCGGCTTTGGCAACGGGGATGCCGGCCACGGAGGTGATTGCCCGGCTCCGTGGGACGGATTGCAAGGGTCGCGGGACTTCGTGTCCGGACCAGCTGGCGCTCGCTCTGGAAGAGGCCTTGAGGTAGTTGGGGTGGTTGCGGGCTTTCTTTTCCGGATGCCGTCCGGCGCACCCAAAGGGTGTTTTACCGGGTTTTCTCATCCGAATGGCCCATGCGATGCGCAGCATCGCCGGTCCCGCCGGGGGCCCCATTCGGGGCTTTTATTGTGGTTCTCTTGGTTTAGGCTCGTCCTTTGCGGCCGCCGCCCGCGTAGGGCAGTTATAGCTAGTTGCCGAGCCAACTCCAGCTTTCGAGTGCCGAGCGGCACCGCGCGCCACGCCTTAAGAGGGAAATCAACCCGATAAACGATGAGTTTATCGGGAATGATTTCCCCAGGCGCGCG
>CAJTNK010000079.1 GCA_910577885.1 uncultured Rikenella sp. | reverse complement strand
GGATCAAACAACTCACGTTGTTCGATCCATTTCCTACTCCAGCAGTCGCGCGCAGGATCTTTGAGAGAACTGCGCTCAGGCCGCGCGGGCCCCGCTTACGCCGCGGAGGCGCACCCAAAGGGCGTTTTACTGGCCATCCGGAAGAGAAATTTTCCGAGAAAAACCCAGTCTTCGAGTGCCGAGCGGCACCCGAGCGGCACCCTGACAGGAGAGAAAAACTGCCTCCGCCCGCACAGGCTACCTACTAAGACACAGAAAACCCGGCAAAACACCCCACGGGTGTCCCTATTTTTTCGTATTGAAGCGATTCATCGCCCGGTCCGGACCGTCGGAAACGAAAGCCAGCACCGCTTCTGCTGCCGTTTTCAAAGCCTCGGGCAAGAGCGTTTTTTCTTCTGCCGTCCACTCGCCCAAGACATAATCGACCTGCGTTCCCCGCGGAAAATCCCCCCCGATACCGAAACGCAACCGCGCATAATTTTGGCTGCCCAAGCACTCTGCAATGCTTTTCAATCCGTTGTGCCCCCCGTCCGAGCCGTTTTTGCGGATGCGCAGCGTACCGAACGGCAGCGCGATGTCGTCCACCACCACAAACACATGCTCGATCGGAATCCGCTCCTTCTGCATCCAGTAGCGAACCGCCTTTCCGCTGAGATTCATGTAAGTAGACGGTTTCAAGAGCAGCACCTCCCGCCCCCGATGCCTCAAGGAAGCCACCGCCCCGTAACGCTCCGACCCGAAGACCGTTCCGGCCTCTCCGGCCAACGTGTCGGCCACTTTGAAACCGATGTTGTGCCGCGTTTCGGCATACTCCGCCCCGATATTCCCGAGTCCTACGATCAGATATTTCATCTTTGTGAATAAGCGTCAAATGAAAGTTTCCTGCCTGCCCGCACCCTGTGAAAAGGTGCCGAGCAAACAGGAAACACAATCCACTCTCCTTCCGAGCCCCGCAAATGCCCCCCGCCGCTACCGCGACCGGCCTCGTTCGAGAGAAGTTCTCAAGTATCAAGCCACCGCCACTACGCCTTCGCCGCAGCCGCCTGTGCCCCGCGCGCCGCACGTGTCATCCGCACCGCGCAAATCGCCGTCGACGCCGGCGTCAAAATCACCAGCCCCGGAATCTGCAAGTCGCCGACAAAGATCGACTTCCCGAGCCCCAAGTTGGTCACATCCACTTCCACCGTATCCGGCAGGTCTTTCACCAAAGCCGAAACACGTACTTTCCGTTTGCTGAGGGTCAATTTCCCCCCGAGTTTCACCCCTTCCGAGTTCCCGGTCAGCACCACCGGCAGGTCGATCGCCACCGGCTTGGCCGAATCCACGCGGAAGAAATCCACGTGCAACACATCCCCCGTCACCGGATGGAACTGCACTTCGCGCATCACCGCCTGCTCCTTCTTCCCTTCCAGGTCGAAGTTGACCAAATACGAATGCGGCGTATAAATCAGTTGTTTGAATTCCGAAGTCGGAACCGAAAAATGAACGGTCTCGCCCCCGCCGTAAATCACGCAAGGCACATTCCCTGCCCGACGCACCGCACCGGTGCCTTTTTTGCCGAATTCGGTACGCAACGTACCCTTGATTTCCAGTGTTTTCATCCTGTCGAATAAAATTTTTTAATGAATATTCGTCTCCGGTGTTACTCAGTCGACCCCCGGCAATGAGAATCGCCCCCATCACACCTTCCGTCTCAAACCCACATGGGCTCAAAACACCCGCAAAGATAATAACTTTTCTCTTATATTTATATAATTAACGGTTATTGCAACGGGAGGGTACTGTACCTTTTCTGAAGAAAAGGTACCCAAAAGACTTCCGAACGCATCCCGTTGGGATGCTTTGGCCGTGTCTGCCCGGTCTTTGGGTGGGGATTCTTTTTGGGCGCGCTTAGGCTGCGAAAACCTTAGTGCGCGCCTAAAAGAACCCCACCCACAACCTGAGGACTGCGGAGCCTAAGGCATAGCGTATGCTAGCTGAAAGTTTTTTTGGTTCTTTTTGTTCACAAAAAGAACAGTTCTAGCCCGTAGCCAATTACAGCAACCATATAAATTTAAGAAAATTTATTTTTGATGAGGTTGTAAGCGAGGAGGAGGAAGTCTCGCATGCCCCGGGAGACGAACCAGAGGGCCGTACCGGCGATCATGGCGTAGAGTATGGGGAGCGTTGCGGCGTGAGTGAGCCAGCCCCCCCAGGAGTCGATGTCGGGGAGCCAGCCCAGTCCGGCGGTCCATGTGGTCAGGAGCCAGGCCGCCGCCAGTACTGCGAGGTATTTGAGAATGGTGATCCAGTATTCTCCGGAGGGTTCCCGGAAGCCTCGTTTGTAGAGGAAGTAGGGCTTCCAGACCAGCATCGCGAGTCCCGTGCTGACAAACGTGCCGAGGACGACCCCCGGTATCCCGAACCGTATGCACCCCCAGATGGAGAGCGCCACGTTGAGTCCCGCTTCGATCCAGGCCGCCCAGACGTCGTGGTAGAGCCCGTAAGCGTTCAGAAAGTACTGCACCGTCTGCCTCACGACCCCGATGAAGAGCGTCCCCACGGCGAGCAGCACCACGGGGGACGAGTAGAGCTCATACTGTTCCGGCGGCAGCCACAGCTGAATAAACGGGTTGATAAGCCGATAGAAAGAGAAAGCCAGCGTTCCGCCGATCCAGAAGTACATGGCGTTGAACTGCCAAAAAACGAGCCGTATTTTCTTGCGGTCACCCTCAGCTACGAGGTTTCCGACCCCGGCATAACTATTCTGCAAGGCCCCTGTGACGAAAGTCGTCACACGGCCGATGATGATGGCGTAGTTTTTGTAGAAGGTCACCGCCGAGAGCGACAGGAATTGCGAGATCACGAGCGTATCCGACTGAACGAGCACCATCCCGGCAATCCGGTGGGCAAAGATTCTTTTGGCGCCCGCAAAGACTTCCCGATACTTTCGGACGAGTCCCCGTCCGGTCGCGGGCGAGGATCGGAGCCACGGGTAGACCCGCCTGACCACCGCCTCCAACCATACCGCAAAGACCGCACCGAACACCACCTCCAACGCCAGCCAGGTCAGATACCCCGCCCCGCACCACTTGAGCAACGCCATCTGCAACAGCACCTTACCGATCAGACTCAGGTTGAAGACCCGCGTCACGACATACCCTTTTTGATCGGCCGTCAACAGGTTCTGCTTGTAATTGACCAAATAGCTCAAGAGCGTCGTGGTCAGGAAAGTCAGATAGGCCGCATAGATCACCCCGACCTCCAGTCCGTCGGCAATCTCCTTGGCGAAGACCCACGGAATGGCCGCCGCGAAGGCCAGCCCCGCCACTCCGATCACCATGCCGACCAACCGGAACAGCCACCCCAAGAGCGAAACGATTTCCGTGATCTGCTCGCGGTCTCCGCGAAAGAGCGGCCCGTACAAGACATTGGCGATCGCGACCGAAATGCCCATCTCGGCCAGGTTCAGGAAACCGATGTAGCTCATGACGGTATCCGAGAGCCCCACGAGTTCGGTTCCGAGCGATTCCAAAAAGATGCGTCGCGAAAAGAAATTCAGCCCCAGCACCAGCATATAGAACACCAGCGACACTTTCACGTTTTTGAGGCTGTACGAGATTCTGGACATCGTTATGATGGGTCGATTCCGGAGGCGCCGATGCTCAACAGGCAACCGGTCCTCGCGATGCTTTTAATTGAAGGGTGCGGCAACATCTTTGGGAAGGACTGTTGCCACATTCGGGCGAGGCGCCCGGTATTCAAACGACCTTCCGGTCTTTCACGGCAGGTCTCTCATCGGGCCGATGCGGTCCGCCGGGCAAAACTTCTTTTCCCACAAGCCATCCGACAGAGAAAAGCCCGGCAAAATACCCGATCAGCGTGCCGAGCGGCCCGGCCCCGGGCTTCCGCGACGCCGGAAATAACAAAGGATACGGTACGTGGTATCGCGTCGGCTACGGCGGGTACAGTTGGTCGTCGACGGGGTCAGGCGCCTATGCCCGCTTCTTGTACTTCAACTACGGCTTTCTCGCCCGCCAGACCAACAAAACGCCCGGTGGGCGCGGTTTTCAGTTGCGTTGCCTCCAGGCGCCGCTCGGCACTCAAACCGGGCCTGACGGGCGAGAAAAGGCGGCCTTGCGCCCACCCCCCCCGAGGCTGTGCAAAACCCAGGTTGGAGTGCCCAGCGGCACCGCAGAGGACGGCGACCTAAAGGTCGCTTTTGACTCGGAAAAATCGCCCGCCCCAGGCTCGCCCTCTTCTCCGCGCACCGCCGTCTCGAAGAGGCGGGCGGCCGACGCCAGCGGAACTTTGCAAAGAAAAGCCCAACGGGGTGGCGGAGGCTCGCGCGACCCGTTGGATCGCTATTTCCTAACTGACAGACCAATTCCCTGCCACCCGGCTCGAAAAACTGCTCTGCAAAACAACAAGCTCAGGCCGCGCGCCTGGGCCGAGATCTCCCGATAGCGGTCGACGCCAGCGGAAGGCCGCAATGTTCGCTTCGCTCACTTGCGCTCCCGCTGGCGTCGACCGAGAAACTACTTTGCCCAATGGTCATTGTCCGCGCGCCTGGGGAAATCATTTCCGATAAACTCATCGTTTATCGGCGTGATTTCCCTCTTAAGGCGGGGCGCGCGGTGCCGCTCGGCACTCGAACCGGGCTGTGTCTACCCTAACAAGTCGGCCGGGCGGGCCCCGCGTGCTCGCGGTGAGCCAGCGATGCTACGCATCGCTGGGGCCTGACGGGCGAGAAAAACGGGCAGAGAAAACCCCTGCAAAACGCCCGGTGGGCGTGCCCAGCGGCACCCATCCGGAAAAGCCCCACACCAAAAACTCGGCACCCGCCGTTTTTAAGGAAACTTACTTCTTCTCCGACGAAGCCGGTTCCATGGCATGGATAATATACCGCATCGGCTGATACGGCAAAATCTCCGGCGTACTCGACGCATTGCCGCTATCGCCATGCGCCCAGCTCGAAACCGTCACGACCTCCGCCACCTCCCCCTTCCGCATCCTGGGCAGCACGATGTAGAGCACGTTGTTCTCCGAAACATGCGGAGCCAGCGAAGGCGTAACCGGCAGCGGTTCATAGTTGTCGCTGCTCGTCGAGCTGTATACCTCCCATTTCTTTGCCACCGTGTCGATATTGGTCGCCGCCAAAAAGCCGTCCATAAAGTACTCCTCGTAATAGACGTTCACCAGCGAATCCTCTCCGATCGGGTCCCCGTCCGGATTGTGTTTGATGATGCGGGCATACATCCCCACCGTATCGCGCCAATATTCGTCCGCTGCCCAGCGTCGTTCGGCATACCGCAACACCGAATCGCGTTCCCAGACGAACGGCGACGAGACCACTGCTTGCAAACGCATCTCGAAGACGACCGGCAGCGACGTATACGTGACTCCCGACTCCCCGGCATAGCCGGAATTCATGTTCATGGCCGACGAGTAGCCCTTATTGGACGGAATATAGACCCGCACCGAATCGCCGACCCGCATCCGTTCGAAAGCCTGCCTCAAACCGTCGCAGAGTTTGGTCGAACTCGAAGTGTACTCCAGAAAATCGTCGCAGAAGTGGGTCGTATAAGCAAACCTGCCCACCCGTTTGGAAATCGAGTCGGTACGGGTGACGAATACGCTTCCGTCCAACGTCCGCCCCGTATAATTGACCGAAAGCCATGTGTAATCCATCACCGGCACCTCCCCTTCGGTCCCCCGTTCGATGTACTCGATATAGACGTCCCGATGGGGATTTTTATAAGCCTCCGGAGCATATTTTTCGACCCATGCTTCGAACGACTCGCGCGCCAATCGATTTCCGACATCCTGCGCATCTCGGGCACAGCTCCCCGCGACCAGCATCAGCCCGATCGCCGCCCACACGGCATAAAACTTATGATTGATTTTTTTTCGCATACCGCAACTTGCGTCGTTTGACAGAGACAAAGATACTATTTTTTTATTCGCTTCGTCGTACCTCGAGGTCCGAGCCTGTGACAAGCATCGCCACCCGCCCACCGACAGCGTACGGCAGGGCGATCGAAAACCAAGCGTTTTCATTCAGGATCCACAGCCCCTCCAATCGCCCCCCGATCCGGGATATGGGACGAAATACTTTGCACCGCACACTTTCATTTTCGCGTACCGAGCAAGAAAACCGATATTGGCCGAGAAAAACCCAGCAAAACACCCAACGGGTGCGCCGCGGAGGCGCGCCCATAGGGCGTCTTATTGGGCTGACGGCAGAGAAAAACGGGCAGAGACAACCCCAGTAAAACGCCCGGTGGGCGTGCCCAGCGGCACCCCGTCGAAGCCTCAGACATCGAGGCGCACGACCGTGATGCCCGCCCCGCCGAACTCCTCGTGTTCGTCGGTGGCCGAAACCACCAGCGGCACCGTCCGCAAGTAACGGCGCACCTCCTCTTTGAGAGCTCCGGTGCCTTTCCCGTGGAGGATCGTGACCTGTTGGAAACCGAGCACGATCGCCTCGTCTATAAATGCCTCTACGGTCTGCACCGCCTCGGCCGCCCGCATTCCGCGGATGTCGAGCTGCTGTTTGAAATTGAGTCGTTTTTTGGCCGTGTCATAGCCCCCGCCACCGGCAGAAACACCGCCCCCTGCGGATAAACCGCCCGAGAACACACCCTCCGCGCCCGTCACAGAGCCGCCGAAAGAGGCCGTTGCCGAACCGCGCCGGAGCTTTTTGAACTCGGCGTGCGAGACGATTTCCAACCGTTTGCGATCGACCACCGTCGTCACCTGCCCGAAAGCAACGGTCGCTTTCCCGCCGCTCTGCAAGGCAAGCACCTCGCCCACCGCCTGTTGCCCCCGGAGACGGACATGGAATCCCACCTCGACCTCCCGCGGTTTGGCCGGTTGGGGATGCCCCGTCGAAGTCGATGAAGAGGCCTCTGCCGCCGTGGCCTCGCGTTGCGCCCGCCGCTCCTTGCGCCGCTGTTCCCGTTCGCGCAACTGCCTCATTTTACGAGCAATCGGATCTTCCTCCTCCGTCGGCAACGCCTCCGTGTCGCTCCCCGCCAACAAGCGGCGGAAGTCGTCGAACTCGCCCCGCACCGTCCGAGTACGCTCGCGTTCGGCCTGCGATTCGCGGATCTCGCGAATCGTCCGTTCGATCTGCCGGTTAGCCTCCGCCAACAGCCCCTCGGCTTCGGTCCGCGCGGCAGCCAGGATTTTGGCCTTCTCGGTCTGAATCTCAGATAATTGCAGCTCGTACTGCGCCGCCGTCCGGTCGATATTCTTCTCGGCCGCCCGAATCCGCTCGCGCTTCGACTCCCAGTAGCGTTTGTCGCGGGCCGCCTCGCGGATATGCCGCTCGGCGTTGGCCTGCGCCGAACCGATCTTCTCCTCGGCCGACCGGATAATCTCCTCGGGGAGCCCGATCTTGCGCGCGATCTCGAAGGCGAACGAACTCCCCGGCCGCCCCATCTCCAGGCGGAACAAGGGGCGGATGTGCTGCAAGTCGAAGGCCATGGCGCCGTTGGCAATCCCCTGCGCCCCGGCGGCATAGTACTTGAGGTTGGCGTAGTGAGTGGTAATCACCCCCCAGACGTGCCGCGCCTCGAGCCGCTCGAGCACCGCCTCGGCAATCGCTCCGCCGGTTCCCGGCTCGGTGCCGGAGCCGAACTCGTCGATCAGCACCAACGACCGTTCGTCGGCCTGCCTCAGCACGGTCTTCATATTCAGCAGATGAGACGAATAGGTCGAGAGGTCGTTGTCCAACGACTGCTGGTCGCCGATGTCGATGAAGAGACTCCCGAAGATCCCCATCCGCGAATCCCCGTCGGCCGGCACCAGCCATCCGCACTGCAGCATGTACTGCAACAGCCCCGCCGTCTTCAGACACACCGACTTCCCGCCGGCATTCGGCCCCGAGATCAGGAGAATATACTTCTCCTCGGTCAACGAGAGGTCGAGCGGCACGATGGCTTTGTTTTCCTTCCTCAACGCAGCCTCCAGGAGCGGATGCCTCGCCCGCCGCAGCCGCATCTGGGGTCCGTCGGCCAGCTCCGGCAACACGGCATCCGTCGCCAACGCATACCGTGCCTTGGCTTCGATAAAGTCCATCTCCACCAGGTACTCGCCCGCCGCCAACAACAACGGCAGCTCCGGCCGCAAGCCGTCGGCAAAGGCGGTCAGAATCCGAACGACCTCCCTCCGCTCCTCGTTTTCGAGTTCCCGGAGCTCGTTGTTAAGCTCCACCACCTCGATCGGTTCGATATAAGCGGTCCGTCCGGTCGCCGACTCGTCGTGCACCAGCCCTTTGATTTTGCGCTTATTGACCGCCGCCACCGGAATCACCGTCCGCCCGTCGCGGACGGCGATTTCGCTCTCCGGATCCACCAGTCCGGCGGCCTGTGCCTGCCGCAAAATCGCCTGCAACCGTTTGTCCACCAGCCCGGCCTTCTCGCGCACGGTCCGCCGAATCTGCGCCAGCTCCGACGAGGCATTGTCCCGCACCGTCCCGGCCTCCGGGTCGAGAATCCGGGCGATCTCCCGCCGAATGCTCCCGAAATCCTCGACCGGCGCCGTCAACTCATCCAACAGCGGATACGGAGTCCCGTTCCGCCCCCCGGCCGTCTCCTCGCGCTTGCCCCGGAAAAAAGCGCTCAACGCCCCCAGCAACTCCAACGCCCGACCCAGTTCGACCATCTCCGCCGGCTCCAAATACCGACCCTCGACCCGAACAACCCGCAAAAAACGGTTCATGTCGATATACCCGCCACCCGGATACTCCCCCTCCAGCATCAGTATATCCCGCATCTCGGCCACACGCCCCAACACACGCCCCAACACCCGCCGATCGGTCTCGAACGTCGCCTCACCCACCAACCGACGCCCTCCCTCCGTCCCACACAAACGCGAAACAGCGTCCCGGACTTGCTCGAAGCCGATACGCTGCTCAAAATCCCTCGGATAAATCATAAACTTAATTCATTCTTTATTTCTCTCTTTCAAATAACTGGAGGGTACTGTACTCTTCTCTTTCGCTTCTCTCGGTTTGCTTTCCGTGTAGTTTGCAAACCGTTCATTGGCTACTGTACGGAACTGTTCT
>CAJTNK010000078.1 GCA_910577885.1 uncultured Rikenella sp. | reverse complement strand
GAAGTCTTTTGGGTACCTTTTCTTCAGAAAAGGTACAGTACCCTCCAGCACAAAGCACGCTTGCACACTCAGCCGAGGCAGGGCGAAGAAAGCGAATTTAGTGAAGAACAGTACGGGTTTTATGGTTATTCGATGTTAGAGAGGTGTCGTTCGACCTTTTGCATGTAGAGTTCGCTGAGCGTGATGAGGATGCCGGTTTCTTCGACGTTTCCGAAGTCCGGGTTGAGCGCCGTGTCGAAGACTTTCATGGTGGGTGAGAGGCTCATGTAGGCGTTGATGAGCGGGGGGATGGTTTCGTTGAAGTCCCGGATTTTCCGGGAGAGGATCCGGTAGTCCTCGTTGTAGTCTTTGCCGCAAAAAAGCTCGCCCATGGCCGCCTGGTCGATGTCGAGTTCGACGGGGTATCGGGATCGGAGGAGGTTTTCGCGATCCGGGAAGTGTTTTTTGAGGAAGTAGAGGAGCATGTTGCGCGCCTGTCGGTTGTAGTCGCCGTACATGGTGACTTTCCCGAAGCAGTACTTGACATCGGGGTTTCGGACGACGATCGCGCCGAGTCCGTCCCAGAGGTTGTCGAGTGCGAAGAGGCTTTTGGGGTTGTTGCGCGACTGGTACTTGGGCTGGACGAACGACCGGCCGAGTTCCAAGGTGTAGGGGAGGTATTTTTCGCGAAAAGTGTCGCTGAATTCGAAGTAGTGCTCGGTGGAGAGGTGCTTCGGGTGGGAGGAGCGCGGGATGATGTAGCGGTATCCGCCCATGATTTCGCGTTCGACGGGGTCCCAGACGATCAGTTGGGTGTATCCTCCGGATACGGTGTCGAGCGGGTCGATGTCGATGGAGTTTCCGGTGCCTCCTCCTCCATCGCGGAACGAGAGTTCGCGCAGGCGGCCGATTTCGCGCATCGTGTCGGGACATTCCGCCGCGGTGAGGGTGTAGAGAATGTTGCCGCCTTTGTTGGTTTTTCGCCAAATACGCTCGGGTGTCAGTTCGGCTTCGAGTCGTTCGCGCGCGACGGGTTCGATGATCGGTTCCATCGTCGGTGTGGTTTTGTCTTCGTTTCTCATCGTTTTTCGGATGACAAAAGTAACGATAAATCGTCGGGTTGCGAAATTTTTGCGCGCGGATTGCGGTGTGTCTCGTGGAGGCGGGGCGGCCTTGCGGGTGCAATGCTCTGTTTTGAGTGAAAGATTTTCTATTTTTGTTGATGCGGGGGGCGCCGGAGGTCCCGGCGGGCGGTAAAAAGGTTAGCTTATGGAAACACAGCTTTCGAACATCCCGGCAGGAGAGAACAACCCTCTCGACCATTCCGACGGTCCATGGAGTATTGAGCTGACGGCGGATTATCCTTCGCTACACGAAACCTACCACTTCCCGTTCTGTATCGAGCTTGCCGGTACGGGTGCGGGGGCGATCGACTGGGGAGACGGGACGTTGTTGGAAAATTTCCGTATGACTGATCAAGGGACGGAACATACCCACCAATATGATAAAGTCGGCACTTATCCGGTCAAGATTTCGGGCCAGGGTGGCGCTGTTACGTTACTCAAGATCAATGAGGACGATGGTGAAAGCGAGGAGGATTACGATGGTTATTTTTCGTCCCTCGTTTTGACCCGTTGCAATCGGTTGCAGTATTTGTATGGCGGCAACAATCGGTTGACCTTGTTGGACGTCGGTGGGTGTGCGGCGTTGAAAGAGTTGAATTGTTGGGACAATCGATTGACCTCGCTGGATGTCAGCCGGTGCCCGGAGTTGAAAGTGTTGGAGTGCGACCATAATCAACTGACCGCACTAAACGTCGGTAAGAATCTGAAATTAGAGCGGTTGTCTTGCCTTGACAATCGACTGACCATGCTGGATGTCAGCTGGAATAGGAAATTGGAATCGTTGTGGTGCTGTCGAAATTCCCTGTCGGCGGAGACCATGACTCAGATTTACAACGACTTGCCCGTCATAGAAAATTCGCAGAACTATAGGGGAGATACACTTGTGGTCGACCGCGCCACGGCCGGAGACTACCGCGTCGCGGAAAGCAAAGGATGGAAAGTGAAGCTCCTATGACGTACTCGATTTTTTGCGGTGGTTTCTTTCCCCGTGCCGACGCGTGGCGCGTTTTTTTAGGCACCTGGCCAAAAAAACGTATCTTTGCTCGACACACCTTGAATCGGAAATCATGAAAAGAAAACATTGGGTACTTATCATCGTGTTGTTGTTGGTCTTGGGGCTGGTGATCCTGGCGGCGTCGGCGTTCGGCTGGGGCAAGGGGATTTACAACGAACTGATCGTGCAGCGGCAGGCCGCCGAAAGGCAGTGGGCCGATCTGCAGGCGCAGTACCAGCGCCGGGCCGACCTCATTCCGAACCTCGTGGAGACGGTCAAGGCCAATGCCGAACACGAACGGCTCACGCTCGAGGGGGTCACCGAGGCGCGGGCCAAGGCCACGCAGGTGAAACTCAACTTCAACGACTTGAACCAGGAGGCGCTCAACGAGTTTTCGCAGAAGCAGGGCGAACTCTCGTCGGCTTTGAGCCGCCTGCTGGTGGCGTCGGAACGCTACCCGGAGCTCAAGGCCAATCGGGGCTTTATGGACCTGCAGACACAGCTCGAGGGGACCGAAAACCGGATTGCCACCGAGCGCAGGCGGTATAACGAGGTGGTGCAGGAGTATAACGTGTATGTGCGGCAGTTTCCGAACAATATAGTGGCCGGGATGTTCGATTTCGAGCCGATGGTTCACTTCGCGGCCGAGGCCGGGGCGGAAAAGGCCCCGGAGGTGAAATTCTGAGCCGGCGTTGGCCGGGGGGCATCGATAAATAAACAAGAGGTATGGGCGCAGTAATACGGTGGATCGGGCGGTGGCGGGCGGCGTTGGTGGCGGTTGTCGGGGTGCTGTTGGTGGCGGTGGCGACGGCGACGGAGGAGGTGCGGGCCCAGCAGATCCCGCAGCCGATGTCGCCGGCCAGGCTGGTGAACGACTATGCGCACCTCTTCTCGGAGTGGGATACGCAGGTCTTGGAGGACTCGCTCCGGGCGTTCGACGCCTTGACCTCGACGCAGATTGCGGTGGTGACGGTGCCGGATATCGGCGAGTTCACGCCGGCGGAGTTTGCCACGCGCATCCTCGAGGAGTGGGGAGTCGGGACCCGGGAGCATGACAACGGGGTGGTGATGTTGGTCAAACCGCGCAACCAGTACGGGCCGGGCGAGATTTTTATCGCCGTCGGGTACGGGCTCGAAGGAGCCTTGCCGGATATTCTGGCCGGGCGGATTATCGACGAGGAGATGCTCCCTTACCTGGGGGTGCGGGAGGATGGAACGGCGGCCGGACAACCGAGCTATTACCGGGCGGTGGCGGCCGGTGCGGCGGCGATTCGGGCGGCGGTGCGCGGCGAATACACGCCGCCGGTGCAGTCGGCGGCGCCCGCTGACAAAGCAGACCAACAACAGGACGACGAGGAGGAAGAGACGGGAGGCGGCTTTGCGCAGACGTTGTCGCGCTTGCTGACGGTGGGGCTGGTCGTATGGATTGTGCTCTTTCTGGCGAGGATCTACCGAAAAGGGGGAGGGGGCAACGACGACAATTCGGGAGCTTCGAACAACGGCGGTCGGGGGCGTAGCAAACTGTCGCGTTTGGGACCGCTCATCGGCATGTTCGGCAGAACGCTGGGCCAATCCCGAGGAGCTGGTGGCAGAGGCTTTGGCGGGGGACTCGGCGGCGGCTTCGGAGGAGGTTTCGGCGGCTTTGGCGGCGGCCAAACGGGCGGTGGCGGGGCCGGTAGACGTTTCTAACGCTTTTCTACTCTCTGTTCGGCAATTTGCCAACCGTATTTGTTTATCGGCGGGTACTGTCCCTTTCTTGAAAGAAAGGGACCCAAAGAACTTCCGAGGATGCTTGCGCATCCTAACTCTATCTCGGCACAGTGTTCGCCCTGTCTTTGGTGTGGGGTTTCTCGGTGCGGCGCGCTGAGGCTATAATTGCATTACGCGCCGACACCGGAAACCCCACACCAACAACGAGCAAAGAACCTTGTAACCCGAATGGCTTAAAAGTGCGAAGCACTTTCGAAAGTTTTTTTGGTTCTTTTTGTTCACAAAAAGAACAGTTCCATACGGCCAACGAAAGACCGATTGCACATTATGCCGAATAGTTAGGCCTTGGGTCGGAGGGCATAGGTTCGTTCTCGGATGATACCGACCCATTCTCGTACGGTGTGTTCCTGGGTGAGTTCGATGGGTTCTCCGATGTAGATGTTCAGGTGTTTTCCCCGCTGGTCGAACATCTCTTTGGGCAGGAGGACCGTTCCTAGGTTGAGTTTGATTCCGAGCCATCGGCGGAGTCGTTCGAAGCGGTAGAAGAACATCGAGTTGCGTCCTTGGATATAGATCGGGACTACTTGTCGTCCGCTTTCCCAGGCTTTTTGGACGAAGTTTCGTCGCCAGGGGACGTCGGTGATCTGTCCGTGGACGAGTCGCGAGCAGAGTCCCGCCGGGAAGGTGATGACCGCGGCGTCGCTTTCGTACATTTCGACCATCCGCCGCGCATAATCGACGCTTTGGGATCCGTACTTGTTGACCGGTACGAAGATCGGCGCGAGCGGTTCGAGGTTCATCAGCAGGTCGTTGACGATCACCCGCACCCCTTTCACATACGGATGAACGGCCTCGGCCAGCATCAGTCCGTCGAGTCCGCCGAGCGGGTGGTTCGAGGCGAAGATCACCCGCCGGCCCGGCGGAATTCGTTCTGTGCCGTGTACCGTATAGGTTACGCCGATGTAGTCGAGCGTCGATCGGATGAACTCCAGGGGCGGTTGGTCGCCGTAGTGGGCGAGGACGTAATTGATTTTTTCGAGTCGCACCAGCCGTTCGACCCACCGTATCACGAAACGGGGGATCCACCGTGCCAGGCGCGGATTTTTCGCCCGCAACAGGCGACCTATGTCTATGGTTTCCATGATTCCGAGGGCAAATGTAAATAAAAATGTAACTTTACCCCAATTTTCAGCCCTTTCGAACCGTTATATCCGTTATGTCCGAATACCATGATCCGGTTTTGTTGCGCGAGAGCGTCGACATGTTGAATATCCGTCCGGAGGGCGTCTACGTGGACGTGACTTTCGGCGGCGGGGGCCACTCGCGCGAGATCTTGGCTCGGCTGGGACGGCGCGGCAGGCTCGTGTCGTTCGATCAGGATGCCGAGGCGTTGGCCAATGCGCCGGACGACAAACGGTTGACGCTGGTGCACAATAATTTCCGGTTCCTGCGCGGGTGTGTGCGGGCGGCGGGATTCGACGGCGTGGATGGGGTGCTGGCGGATCTGGGGGTCTCGTCCCACCACTTCGATACGGCGGAACGGGGCTTTTCGTTCCGGTTCGAGGGGCCGCTCGACATGCGGATGAACCGAACGGGGGGAGGCAAGACGGCGGCCGATGTCGTCAATACGTACGAGGCGGAGCAGTTGGCGGCTCTTTTGGGTCGTTATGGGGAGTTGGAGCGGTGTTTCCGGGTGGCGAATGCGATTGTGCGGCATCGGGAGACGGCGGGGGAGCTGGCGACGATCGGCGACCTGTTGACGGCCACCGAGGGGGTGACGCCGCGGGGGGCGGAGGCGAAGTTTCGGGCAAAGCTTTTCCAGGCGTTGCGGATCGAGGTGAACGGCGAGATGCAGGCCTTGGAGATGATGTTGGGGCAGGCGATACGGTTGTTGAAACCGGAGGGGAGGTTGAGCGTGATTACCTACCACTCGCTGGAGGATCGGATGGTTAAGAATTTTATTCGGAGCGGTACGGCGGACGGGGTGGTGGAGCGTGATTTTTTCGGTCGTTCGTCGACACCGCTGCGTGGGGTGGGGAAGGTGGTTTTGCCGTCGGCGGAGGAGGTGGCGCGAAACCCTCGGTCGCGGAGCGCGAAGCTTCGTGGCGCGGAGCGGACGTTGTAGCGGGGGGGCTCGGTATTTGAGGGTTGGGTTTTTCGGGGCAAATTTCTCGCCCGTCAGGCCCCAGCGATACGAAGTATCGCCAGCTCACCGCGAGCACGCGGGGCCTGCGCGGCCGACGCGTTCGCGTCACGGCGCGCGGACAATGCAGGGTGCAACCGGTAGGTCCGGTTCGAGCGATCCGCAGGGCGCGCGAGCAACGAATAAACAACGAGTGACCCAGAGAAAGTTTCGATAGAGAATAGACGATGTTTCGTAAGCGAAATAGGAGCCAGGAGGAGCGTTCGGATCGTTTTGCGATCCGATCCGGCGGGATGATGGTGGAAGAGGAGGATAGCACGCCGCCCGATTGGCGCGAGCCCGAGGAATCGGCGGAGGAGGTGAATGAAGGCGAGGAGGGCTTCGGTGGCGGTGGGCCGGGGCCTCGGCGACGGAAACGGATCCGGATCGGACAGTTTTTTTCGGGCGGGGTGCTGTCGCAGGACGAGTTTACACACCGCCTGCCGGTGATCGTTTACGTTGTTTTTCTGATGTTGCTTTATATCGCCAACGGGTTTCATATCCAGCACAAACACAGCGAGCTGGACCGCATCTCGGACGAGCTGAAACAGCTCAAGACCGAGGCCGTGACTTCGTCGGCCGTGCGGATGACCCTCACCCGACAGAGCGAAATTGAACGGCTGTTGCGTGAGCGGAACATTCCGCTGAAACAGGGCGGTTCGCTGCTCCATGTGATTAAGGATTAATCTTTTACCGGATATGTTTTTGCGCGTAGCGTCCGGCATGCGCGCTGTCGACCATGAAAAAAAGATCGCCTGTCGCCCCTCCGCAGCCTCCGGCTGCCGGCAAGCCGCCGCGAAGCCCCATCAAAGAGGCTATCCTTCGGCGGGTCAAGGTGTTGTACGTCCTGTTCCTGGTGTTGGGACTGGCCGTGTTGGGGCGGGTCGTGTGGCTGCAGATCGGGTCGGGCGGAAAGGCCTTGCGCGACCTCTCGCACAAGTACAGCTACCGCACCGAGGTGATCGAGGGGGCGCGCGGAAACATCTATTCCGACGACGGGCGGCTGCTGGCGATCTCGATCCCGTACTATGAGCTGCGGATGGACATGGCTGCCGGCGGATTGACCGCCGAACGTTTTTTCTCGAAAGTCGACTCGTTGAGCCGGTGTCTCGCTGATTTTTTCCAGGATAAAACCGCCGAGGAGTACAAAACCGAACTCCTGCGGGCGCATGCCGAAAAGAAACGCTTTCACTTGTTGACGCGGCGGAAGGTCAATTTCCTGGAGTTGCAGGAGATCAAACGTTTTCCGTTGTTCCGTCTGGGGGCGAATCGGGGGGGATTCATGGCCGTCGAGAACAACCGGCGGGTCAATCCGCACGGCGAGTTGGCGCGGCGAACCATCGGGTTCGTCAACCAATCCGGGGTCAAACTGGGGATCGAAGGGGGGTTCGACGACTACCTGCGGGGGCAGCCCGGACGGACGCTGAAACAGAAAATCTCGGGGAATTTCTGGACCCCGATCGCCAGCGACCAGAACATCGACCCGGTGGACGGATATGACGTGGTGTCGACCCTCAATATCGAGATGCAGGACATGGTGCAGAGCGCCTTGCGGGAGTGGATCGCGGAGGTCGAGGCCGACTGGGGCTGCGTGGTGGTGATGGAGGTGCGGACGGGGGATATCAAGGCGCTGTCGAACGTTACCCGCCGGTCGGACGGGACGCTGGTCGAGGACTACAACTACGCCATCGGGATGAGCATGGAACCGGGTTCGACCTTCAAACTGGCCGGGTTGATCGCCCTGTTGGAGGATGCCCGGATGCCGCTCTCCACCTACTTCGACACCGAGGCCGGCGTCGTACAGATTGGTCCGGTCCGGGTGGTCGACTCCCATGCCGGTGGACTCGGGCGGCTCACCTTGCAACAGGTGTTCGAGAAGTCCTCCAACATCGGGATGGCCAAGGCGGTCAACCAGGCTTACGGCCATCAGCCGGCCAAGTTCGTCAACGCCATCAACCGGCTGGGGATTCACCGGCCGTTGGAATTGCAGCTGGCGGGCGAAGCTCGGCCGCTGGTCAAGCACCCGGCCATGAAGAACGGATGGGACGGGACGACGCTCACGATGATGTCGTACGGCTATGCGTTGCGGATCGCGCCGATCCATACGCTGGCCCTTTACAATGCGGTGGCGAACGACGGGGTGTTGGTGCGTCCTAATTTTGTGCGCGAGTTGCGGCAGTACGACCGTACGGTGCGGAGTTTTCCGACCGACACGCTCAACCCGGCGATCTGTTCGCAGGCTACGTTACGGGGTGTTCGCCGTTCGCTGGAGGGGGTGGTGGTGAACGGTACGGGGCGGATGCTCCTGAACCCGAAGTACCGCATCGCTGCCAAAACCGGAACCGCTCAGGTGGCAATCGGTCGTTACGGCTATGTCAACCGCAGCGGGGGGCGGCACTACTTGGGATCGATGGTGGGCTATCTGCCGGCCGATCGGCCGAAGTACTCCATTATCGTCGCTCTGAAGACCTATCACCCGGAAAATTCCGACAAACCCTACTACGGAACGGCTCTGGCGGGTCCGTTGTTCAAGACGGTGGCCGACCGGGTCTATGCCATGAACTACAACGTGACGCAGCGTGTGGTACCTCGGTCGCAGCCTTTCGACGGGCGGTTGAGGGCGGTTTCGGGTTCGTCGTCGGAGCTGGGCGACGTGCTGCGGGAGCTCCGTGTGGCGGGTGCGCCGCGGCTGCCGTACGAGGGGATGGCGGCGATCGACAGCGGCGGCCGGGTCGTGATACCGGCTCCGATGCCGGTGACTTCCGGAGTGCCCGACTTTCGCGGGTTGACCCTCGAGGGGGCGTTGGAGCTGGCCGAGGGGATCGGCCTCAAGCCTCGGTTCGTGGGGGTGGGGACCGTGCGCAAACAGTCTTTGGAGGTGGGGATTCCATTTGAACAGGGTACCGAAATTTTGATTACCTTGGGACGGAAATAGATGCACCTGTCGGGTGTTTTGGTGGGGTTGTCTCTGCCCGTTTTTCTCGCCCGGAGGCCAATAAAACGCCCTGTGGGCGCGCCCGCCCGGCGTAAGGGCGGCCCGGCCGGCCTGAGGCCAGTTCTCTCTTGTTG
>CAJTNK010000077.1 GCA_910577885.1 uncultured Rikenella sp. | reverse complement strand
AGGGATGCGCTCGGAAGTCTTTTGGGTACCTTTTCTTCAGAAAAGGTACGGTTCCCGCTCGTTGCCAAACACGGTTTGCAAAAACAAATTGCTTATGAGTGAGAAAGTATATCCGCGCGAGATGCACACCGCGGAGCATTTGTTGGGCGGAGCGATGGTGAGGCGGTATGGGTGCGGGCGGGCCGTGAGCACCCATTTGGAGCGGAAGAAGTCGAAAGTGGATTTCGATTTTCGGACGATCGGCCGCAACTTGACGCCGGAGGAGGTGGAAGAGGTTGTGGGGGCGGTGAACGAGCAGATCGACCGGAGGCTGGCGGTTCGATTCGAGGAGGTTTCGTATGGCGCGGCGGAGGCGGAGTTCGACCTGTCGAGGCTGCCGGAGGGGGAGGCTACCGGAAGCGTGCGGATTGTAAGTGTGGGGGATTACGACCGTTGCCCTTGCATCGGCCAGCATGTCGAGAACACCGCCGAGATCGGACACCTCCGGGTGATTTCGACCGACTATGATCCGGAGAGCGGCTTGTTGCGGATGCGGTTCAAGCTCGACGCGAACAAATGACATACACCATATATAATAATAGAGGTATGCGACGCAAAATGATCGGGATCGCCGTGCTGTTGCTTCTGGGCGGTGGTGCGCTCGGCGGACGGAGGGCGGCGGCTCAAGCGGTCGGGGGGACAGAGACGGCGGACAGTTCGCTCCGGCGGGAGGTCGGACAGATGATCGTGGCCGGTTTCCGGGGGTTCGAGGCCGAGGGGGATATCCTGCGAGCCGTCCGCGAGCTGGGGATCGGCGGTGTGATCTACTTCGACCGGGATGTGCCCACCGGGACCAATCGGCGGAACGTCCGTTCGCCGCAACAGCTGCGGCGGTTGAGCGACGACCTGCAACGGGCTGCACGCGAGGCGGGACATCCGCCGCTGTTGGTGACCGTCGACCAGGAGGGGGGGCGGGTCAATCGGCTGAAGCCGGCGTATGGTTTTCCGGCCAGTGTGAGTGCGGCTTATCAGGGAGCCCGGAACCATCCGGACACCACCCGGAGGTGGGCTGAGCAGACGGCCCGGATGTGTCGACAGGCGGGGGTCAATGTCGACTTCGCGCCGTGCGTGGATGTGAACGTCAATCCGCGGTGCCCGGTGATCGGGGCTTTGGGGCGGAGCTTCTCGGCCGACACGGCGGTGGTGACGGAGCAGGCGCGGATTTGGATCGACGCTTTGCACGGTTCGGGGTTGGTCGCTTCGCTGAAACACTTCCCGGGACACGGCAGTTCGCAGGTCGACAGCCACCTGGGACTGACCGACATCACACGGACCTGGCAGCGCGAACGCGAGTTGGCACCGTATCGGGCGCTGTTCGAGCGGGGGTATGCCGACTTCGTGATGGTGGGACACCTGCTTCACCGCGAGGTGGATCCCGACTACCCGGCGTCGCTCTCGCGACGGTGGATCGACGGCGTGCTGCGCCGCGAAATGGGATTCCGCGGCCTGGTCATTACGGACGACCTCAACATGGGGGCCATCGTCGACCACTACTCGCTGGAGCGGGCACTGGAGCTGGCCATCTGCGCGGGGGTCGACCTGGTGATTATCGGGAACAACGGCCCCTCCTACGAACCGGACCTCACGCCGAGGACGATCGACCTGATCTGCGGCCTGGTGGCCCGCGGACGCATCCCGCGCGAACGGATCACGGAGGCCTACCGACGGATCACGGCACTCAAGGAGGCACGACTGGTACGGTAGTTGCAGGGTTCTTTTCGCGGCCTATCCCAAAAGGCCGGGCAACGGCCCCTCTCCCGGGGCCAAAAAATAATCGCACACTTAACAGCCTATGAAACAGAAACATCGCGTATTGATCGCCATCGGAGCCATCCTTTTTATTTTACTGCTCGTCTTTTGGAGCGTGGTTGCCGAGGCACAGCCGATCCGACCGGTCGTAGACGGGACCACACCCGTCGAGCATCCCGAAAACCAGACCGTCCGCTACTCCACCGCCGGGTTCTATCCGGTACAGAGCAGCGGACGCTCTGTTTGGAACCTGGACCCCGCCTGGCGATTCGCCACGGGGTCGCACACGGGGGCCTGGCAGGAGCATTACCCGGGCGACTCGACGTGGCAGACCGTCAACCTGCCCCACGGGCTGGAGCTGCTGCCGACCGAGGCCAGCGGAGGGATCAACTACCGCGGTGAAGCGTGGTACAGGAAGTACTTTCCGACTCCGGCCCCGGCGGCGGGATCCGACAAGCGGAGCATCCTCTATTTCGAGGGGGTCATGGGTCGGACCACCGTGTGGGTGAACGGCCGGGAGGTGGGCCGACATGTCGGCGGCTTCCTGCCCATCGTGCTGGACATCAGCGAGGCGCTGCATCCGGAGGCGGGAGCGGTCAACGTCGTGGCCGTGCAGACCGACAACAGCGACGACCCGACCTATCCGCCCGGGAAGCCGCAGGCGCAACTCGATTACTGCTATTTCGGCGGCATTTACCGCGACGTGTGGTTGGTCACGACCCATCGGCTCTACATCACCGATCCGAACCAGGCGAACCGAACGGCCGACGGAGGATTGTTCGTGGCCACGACGCGTCTGTCGGCCGACCGGCGCGAGGCCGAGCTGTCGTTGCGGCTCCACCTGGCCAACGACACCCGCCGCCGGGCTTCGGGACGGGTGGAATACACCCTGGCCGAGCAGAACGGACGAGTCGTGGCATCGCACACACAGCCCTATTCGGTAGCCACGGGCGGCGAACAGACTTTGAACACGAAACTCAGGGTCAAAGATCCGGCCTTGTGGTCGCCGGCATCGCCGACGCTCTACCGGCTGAACGTGCGTGTGACCGACGGACGGGGAGTGGCCGTCGACGGATTCATGCAGCGGGTCGGGATCCGCACCGTGGCTTTCGACCCCGCCCGCGGCTTCGTGCTCAACGGCAAGCCCTATCCGCGAAAGCTGATCGGCGCCAATCGGCATCAGGACTATGCCGTGGTGGGCAACGCCCTCTCGAACAACCTCCACGGCCGCGACGCCGCGAAACTCAAGGCCGCCGGCATGGAGATCATCCGCAACGCCCACTACCCGCAGGATCCGGCCTTCATGGACGCCTGCGACCGGCTGGGGCTGCTGGTGATCGTCAACACCCCCGGCTGGCAGTTCTGGAACGACGACCCGGTCTTCGGAGAGCGGGTCTACGACGACGTGCGGAACCTGGTGCGACGCGACCGCAACCGGCCGAGCGTCGTGATGTGGGAGCCGATTCTCAACGAGACGTGGTATCCCGAGGAGTTTGCCGGACGCGTCCACGACATCGTGCACGAAGAGTACCCCTTCCCGGGGTGCTACACCGCCTCGGACAGCCACGCCCGGGGACATGAGGTGTTCGACATCCAATTCGCCCACCCGACGAACGGCGAGCAGGACTCGACCCGCGTCTGCTTCACGCGCGAGTGGGGCGACAACGTCGACGACTGGAGCTCGCACAACTCGACGAGCCGCGCGGCGATCGGCTGGGGCGAAACGCCGCAGCTGGTACAGGCCGCCCACTATGCCCGCACGGACTACCCGTCGACCTCCTACGACGCCCTCTGCCGCGCCCCGGTACACCACGTCGGCGGCACCCTCTGGCACGCCTTCGACCACCAGCGCGGCTACCACCCCGATCCGTTCTACGGCGGCATCATGGACGCTTTCCGGCGACCGAAGTACGCCTACGAGCTCTTCCGGTCGCAAGACCGGTCGGCCGCTCCGACGGTCTTCATCGCCAACGAGCTGACCCCCTTTTCGCCGGCGGACGTGACCGTCTTCAGCAACTGCGACACGGTGGTGCTCCACACCTTCGTCGGACCGGACACCCTGCGGACCTACGTCCGCGGCCGCGACAGCGACACCACGGGAATGCCCGCACCGGCCATCGTTTTCCGGGGAGCGTGGGACTTCATGGCCGACAAAGCCCTCTCGCGGAGCGGCCGACAGGCCGAGGCCCGTCTGCGGGTGGAAGGGATCCGGAACGGCCGTGTGGCGGCGGTACAGACCAAGAGCATGGCCCGCCGCCCCACCCGTTTGCAACTGACAGCCGACTATGCCGGCCTACGACCGGTAGCGGACGGCTCGGACCTCATCACGGTCGTGGCGCAGATCACCGACCCCGCCGGAACGATCAAGCGGCTCAACAACCAGCGCATTCGCTTCACGATCGAAGGCGAAGGCGAACTGCTCGTTCCGGCTTCCCAGGCGACCGGCGTACCGTTGGTGTGGGGCGAGGCCCCGGTGCTGGTACGGACCTCCGCGACACCGGGCACGATCCGGCTCCGGGCCGAGATCGCCGGACCGGCCGGCGACTGGACGCCGCAACCGGCCGAGATCGAAATCCGAACGGTAGCGCCTTCCGTTCCCCTGCTCTACCTGCCTGCCGAAGCGGCGCGCACGGCCACCGGCGCGCCGGCGGCCGAACGAACGACCGTCACCCGCCGACCGGCCGACACGCTGCTCGACGAAGTCGCCGCCCAGCAAGAGGCATTCGGCGAACAACGATAAATTCCGTATTTTCGCCGGTCGGGGGAACCGTTATCGGAGCTGTCTCCCCGACAAACACACACGGTAGGATGAAAAAGAAACGACTGATTTTCGGAAGCTGGATCGCCGGATTGCTGTTGCTGTTCCCGGCGGGGAACGCAGCAACAGGCACACAACGGGTGTTGAGCGGCATCGAGGTGTTGCGGGAGTCGGGATTCGCGCCTCTCCGCGGCAAACGCGTCGGGTTGGTAACCAACCCGACGGGGGTCGACGGTCGATTGGTCTCGACCGTCGACCTGCTGGACAGCGCGGCACGCAGCGGCACGTTTCGGCTGGTGGCGCTCTACGGACCGGAACACGGCGTGCGCGGCAACGTGGCCGCGGGCCAGCAGGTAGCCTCGGGACGCGACCCGAGGACCGGCGTGCCGGTGTACAGCCTCTACGGAGCCACTCGCAAACCCACGCCGCAGATGCTGGCCGGGGTGGACGTCGTGGTGGTCGACCTGCAGGACATCGGAACACGGAGCTACACCTACCTCTCGACCTTGGGTCGGGTGATGGAGGCGGCGGCCGAGAACGGGGTGGCGGTGATGGTCCTGGACCGTCCCAATCCGCTGGGCGGACGGCGGGTCGAAGGTTGCGAGCGGATCGAACCGGGCTACACCTCGTTCGTGAGCGCCTATCCGGTTCCGTACGTGCACGGCATGACGCTCGGCGAGCTGGCCCGGATGTTCAACGGCGAGCGGATGTTGAAAAACGGCGTACAGTGCCGCCTGACGGTGATTCCGATGCGGGGCTGGCGGCGGGAAATGGAGTGGGAGGCGTGCGGATTGCCGTGGGTGCCCACCTCGCCCCACATTCCGTCGCCGGAGAGCGCCCTCTGCTACCCGGTCACGGGGACGGTCGGCGAATTGGGCACGCTGCACATCGGCGTCGGCTACACGCTGCCGTTCGGGACGATCGCCGCACCGTGGATCGCCGACGCCGACCGGCTGGCCGCACGGCTGAACGCCCTGCCGGAGCTGCGCGGCTTCCGCTTCCGACCGATCCACTACCGCCCCTTCTACGGACCCGACAAAGAGGCCGAACAACACGGCGTACAGATCTATCCGACCGACTCCGTCTCGGTTTCGTCGCTGACCCTCGTGCCGTTCTACGTCATGCAGGAGCTGGCGGCGATGTATCCGGCGCGGAAACCGCTGGCCACGGCCGCGTCGACACGGATCGCGATGTTCGACAAGGTTCTGGGCGGCGACCGGCTTCGCCGCCTGTTCCTCGAGAGCGGCTGCCGGGTGACCCCCGCGATGCGAAATTTCTGGCGACCCTCCGATACGTTTTTAGCCAAACGCGACCTATATTTGCTGTATCGATAGACCACACAACCACACACCCTCTCACGCATGAAAATCAGTGAACACCGAAGCAATATGCTTCACGGCGTATTGCTCATCGCGCTTTTCTCGTGCGCCGCCTTCTGGATCGCCGACACGGAGCTGATCCGCAGCCTGTCGCTCAGCCCGCTGATCGTCGGGATCGTCCTCGGGATGCTCTACGCCAACAGCCTCCGCAACAGGCTCCCCGCCACGTGGGTGCCCGGGATCCTGTTCTGCTCCAAACGGCTGCTGCGGATCGGCATCATTCTCTACGGCTTCAACCTCACGTTTCAGGACATCCTCGCGGTGGGGATTCCGGCCCTGGTGATCGACACGATCATCGTCGCCACGACCATCTACGGCGGCATCCTGCTCGGAAAGCTCCTGAAGATGGACCGCGGCATCGCGCTCCTCACGGCCATCGGAAGCGGCATCTGCGGAGCCGCCGCCGTGCTCGGCGCAGAGGCGACTATCCGCACGAAACCTTACAAAACGGCAGTGGCGGTTTCGACCGTCGTTATTTTCGGAACCCTGGCCATGTTCCTCTACCCGGCGCTCTACCGCAGCGGCATGCTACAGCTCGATCCGGCGCAGATGGGACTCTACACCGGCGCCACGCTCCACGAAGTGGCTCACGTGGTCGGGGCCGGGAATGCCATGGGGAACGAAGTCGCCGGAGCGGCGATCATCGTCAAGATGATCCGCGTTATTCTGCTGGTGCCGGTGCTGCTGCTCATCAGCTTCTCGATGGCGCGGCTCCGGGCCCGGAAGCTCAAACGCCGCGGCAAGACCGCCGACACATCGGCCGAAGGCGGCAAAGTCTCGATTCCGTGGTTTGCGATCGGTTTCCTGGGCGTGATCGCCTTCAACTCGCTGGGGCTCCTGCCGGCCCAGGCGATCGGCTGGATCAAAAACCTGGATGTCTTCCTGCTCACGATGGCCATGACGGCGCTCGGCGCGGAAACCAGTATCGAAAAGTTCAAACGGGCCGGGGTCAAACCTTTTATTCTCGCCGCCTTGCTCTTCGTGTGGCTGATGGTGGGCGGGTGGATGCTGGCCAAGTACGCCGCTCCGTGGCTGATGTAACCGCACAGGGGGGGCGAAACCTCGTAAAAAAACGCGAAAAAACAGACCGTTCGGATACCAAAACCCCTCTACAGAACGTTATTAGCGAAAATATTCGCATCTTTACACCACTCACCCTAACCGAACCTGCCTTTGGGAAACAGACCTTTACGCTCACAAACCATTTAACAGACAGAACGTCAGAGTACTATGAAAAAACGATGGATCATTCTGAGCGTGTCGCTCTCGGTGGCGGCAGGTTCGCTCGCGGCGTACGGCGTGAGTCGGTTGGCCGCACGGAACACCGATGCGGAACCGACCGCCCGAAACATCACCTACGTCGAGGGGGAACAGCAGCTGGCCGAAACGCATTTCACAACGAACCCTGCGATGCCTCAGGGAGGCCTCCTGCCCGACTTTACGACGGCCGCCGAAAACGGCGTGGAAGCAGTGGTCAACATCGAAAACCGACAGAAATACACCGTCCGGCCATATGCCAATCCGTTCGGCGGAGGGGGATTCGACCCGTTCGAGTTCTTCTTCGGTCCGCAATCGGGAGGAGGCGGACGGCAACAGCAACAAAGCCAGCCGCAACAACAGGAGAGACGTTCCGGCGGATCGGGCGTGATCTTGTCGGAGGACGGGTATATCGTCTCGAACAACCACGTGGTGGAGGGAGCCGACGAACTGATCGTCACCCTGCACGACGGGACGGTACACAAGGCCACGCTCGTGGGGACCGACCCTTCGACCGACATCGCGCTGCTGAAGATCGACGCAACGGGACTCAAAACGATCCCGTTCGGCCATTCCGAAGAGCTGCGGCTCGGTGAATGGGTGCTCGCGATCGGGAACCCGTACGGGTTGACCTCGACCGTCACGGCCGGGATCGTCAGCGCCAAGGGACGGAGCCTCGGCGTGCTGCCGTCGCAAATGGGGATCGAATCTTTCATCCAAACCGACGCGGCCGTCAATCCGGGGAACAGCGGCGGCGCACTCATCACCACCGACGGGCGGTTGATCGGGATCAACACCGTCATCAAATCGCCGACGGGGGCTTATGCGGGGTATTCGTTTGCCGTGCCGTCGTCCATCGTGCGCAAGGTGGTGACCGACCTGCGGGAGTACGGCGTGGTGCAACGGGCCATGCTCGGGATTTCGTTCCAGGCCATCACGCCGGAGTGGATCGAACGGTTCGGCAAGGAAAAAGGCATCGAACAAGCCGGCGGCATATACATCGCCGAAGTGTCGGCGGACGGTGCGGCCGAAGCGGCGGGGATCAAGGCGGGCGACGTGCTCACCCACATCAACGACAAAGCGATGAACACGACGGCGGACGTTCAGGAGACGATCGCCAAATTCCGACCGAACGACAAAATTCAGGTCACGGTGCGGCGCAACGGCTCTCCCCGGACGTTCGACATCACGCTCCGCAACCGCGCCGGAAAGACCGAGTTGGTGAAGAAAGAGGATGTGAATCTGCTCGAAGAGCTCGGCGCCACGTTCCGCGAGGTGAGCGACAAGCAGAAAAAAGAGCTTCGGATTCGCGGCGGGATCCAGGTCGTAGAGTTGAAGTCGGGCGGTTTGTTGGCCAAGTCGCGCGTGCAACGGGGCTTTATCATCACGGCGATCAACGACACGCCGATCGCGACGGTCAGCGACCTGAACCGCATTACGGACAAAGTCCAGTCGATCGACGGGCTCTATCCGGACGGCCGAATCGTCAGCTACCAGACGCTGGGGCAGTAAACACAGGCTTTCGGCAGACCGAGTAACAGCACATGCCGGTCAGGAACACCCTCTGTGTTCCTGACCGGCATGACTTTTTAAGCGCCATCGAAGTGCCGCTGGGCTGCGCTCGGGCCGCGCGAGTCGCGACGAGCTCCGAACAAAGCTCGGCCTCCCCTTTCTCCGCACACTGCCGCTCGGCACGCGAACCGGGCCTACCGGTGGCAAACAACCAGCATTGGCCGCGCGCGGATCTTATTTCGGTCGCCCGCGGGGATTTCAATCGATTTTGCTTACGCAAAACGAATGAAATCCCTTTTTAGGCGGGCGGGCGACCGGTGCCGCTCGGCACTCGAAAGCTGGAGTTAGCTCGGCAACAAGCTGGAACTGCGCTCAGGCCGCGCGGGCCGCCCTTACGCCGGGCAGGCGCGCCCATAGG
>CAJTNK010000076.1 GCA_910577885.1 uncultured Rikenella sp. | reverse complement strand
CCGCAAGCGGCCTCTGGATTCGCTGGCAGCGTCGGTTGTTCACAAAGAGAACAGTCCCCGCTCGTAGCCAATAGTTGAGTTATACAAACTCAGTGAGGCTAACCCATAAAACACTCAGATACAGCGATGCAAGAAACCGACCGCGGGTTGCTTTTTCCGCAGAAACCGCACTACGAGATTTTGGATGGTCTGCGCGGCGTGGCCGCTCTGATCGTCGTGGCGTTCCACCTGCTGGAGATCTATGCCGTCGAACCGCTTTATGTCGTGCCGTTCGTCAATCATGGATATTTGGCCGTGGATTTCTTTTTTGTTCTTTCGGGCTATGTCATCGGCTATGCGTATGACGACCGGTGGGGGCGGATGAGCCTTTGGAACTTCTGCAAGCGACGGCTCATTCGCCTGCAGCCGATGGTGGTTGCCGGGGCGTTGATCGGCGCGGGGTGTTACTATTTCGGGGCCGGGACGATGTTCCCTTCGATTGCCCGGACACCGGTGTGGGCGCTGGTGTTGGCTACCGTCGCCGGGTGTCTGCTGGTGCCGACCACCGCGCCGATCCGGCAGCCTTGGCACGAGATGTTCCCGCTCAACGGACCGGCCTGGTCGCTCTTCTTCGAGTATATCGGTAACTTCCTCTATGCGACGGCAGTGCGGCGCTTCTCGAAAGCCTTGTTGGCCCTCTTCGTGGTCCTGTCGGGGGCGGCGCTGGTTCGGCTGGCGGTGGGGAGCGAGACCGGGAGCGTGCTCGGCGGACACGAACTCTCCGGACCGCAATTCCTCATCGGCATGACGCGGCTCCTCTATCCGTTCTTCTGCGGCGTGCTGCTCTTCCGGCTCGGGAAACGGATCCGACTGCGCGGCGGGTTTTGGATCTGCTCGCTGGTGCTGGCCGCGATTCTCTTCTTTCCGCGGATCGGGGGCGAGACCGAACTCTGGAAGAATGGCCTGTACGAAGCGTTCTGTATTATCGTCCTCTTTCCGCTGATCGTCCTGGCCGGGGCCGGAAGCCCGATTCGGGGGCGGGTCTCGGTCGGAATCTGCAAGTTCCTGGGCGAGATCTCTTTTCCGCTCTATATCATCCATTATCCGTTCGTCTACCTCTATATGGCCTATGTCCAGGAACACGGACTCGGCTGGCGGGAGACCTGGCCGCTGATGGTCGGCATCGGCGTGGGTTGCGTGGCGCTGGCCTACGGGCTGTTGAAGCTCTTCGACGAACCGGTGCGCCGGTGGCTTCGGGTCCGTTTCCTGCGCCGCGCGTGAGCGGCCGCGGCTCCACGGAGCCGGAGAGCGGATGCCTCGCTTCGGCGCCCCGTGGAACCCGGGTTGGGAAAACCCGCCGAAAACGTTAACTTTGTGCCTTGTCGGGCCGTGCGCCGAATCTCACGCCGGCGCACGGCCCGAACGCGACACGGCGGTGGCCGAACAGGGCCTCTCCCGCCGGGGAAAAAGCTTTTACTAACCATCAAACAAAAAACTTTTCTTGTATGAAATCGATCCACCGCATCCTGGGGACGCTGTTGCTGTCCGGCGCGCTGCTGGTCTCCTGCTCGGGTTCGATGCCGAAGGCCGATTATGAGGTCATTCCGCTGCCGCAGCAAATTACCGAGAAGTCCGGCTCGGGGTTCACGCTCGACGAAACGGTCAAGATCCTCTTTCCGGAGGGGAACGACGCCATGGCGCGTAACGCAGCGTTCCTGAGCGAATACGTGGCGCAGATGACCGGCCTGCAACTGCAGGCCGAAGCGGCCGCCACGGTCGACGCAGGGGCGGCGAACGGGCATATCGCTTTGACTTTGGGGCTCGATCCGGAGAAGCCGGAAGCCTATCGGCTCACCGTTGGGAAAGAGGGAGTGACGATCGTCGGCGGTTCGGAAGCCGGCGTGTTCTACGGGATTCAGACCCTGCGCAAGGCGCTGCCGGTTGTTTCGGGCAGCGTGCTGCTGCCGGCCGTCGAGGTCAATGACTGGCCCCGGTTCGGCTATCGGGGGGCGCACCTGGATGTGAGCCGCCATTTTATCGGCGTCGACTCGGTGAAGCGATTCATCGACATGCTCGCGCTGCACAACATGAACCGCTTCCACTGGCACCTGACCGACGACCAGGGGTGGCGCATCGAGATCAAGAGCCGGCCCGAGCTGACCACCGTCGGGTCGAAGCGCAAAGCCACCGTGATCGGCCATAACAGCGGCCGGTACGACAGCGTTCCGTACGGCGGCTTCTATACGCAGGACCAGGCGCGCGAAGTGGTGGCCTATGCGGCCGAACGGCACATCACGGTGATTCCGGAGATCGACCTGCCGGGCCACATGCTGGCCGCCCTGACCGCATATCCGGAGCTGGGGTGTACCGGCGGTCCGTACGAAGTGTGGGGACAGTGGGGCGTGGCCGAAGACGTGCTGTGCGCGGGGAACGATGCCACGCTGAAGTTTATCGACGAGGTGCTGGGCGAGGTGGTCGACCTCTTCCCGAGCGAATATATCCATGTCGGGGGCGACGAGTGTCCGAAGGTGCGGTGGAAGAGCTGTCCGAAATGCCAGGCGCGGATCCGTGCCCTGGGGATCAAGGGCGATGACAAACATACGGCCGAAGAGTACCTGCAGAGCTTCGTTATCAACCATGCCGAGAAGTTCCTGAACGCCCGGGGGCGGCAGATGATCGGTTGGGACGAGACCTTGGAAGGGGGCCTCGCGCCGAACGCTACGGTGATGAGCTGGCGCGGTGTCGAAGGGGGGATCGAAGCGGCTCGCCAGAAACACCAGGCCATCATGACGCCGACCACCTACCTCTATTTCGACTACTACCAGAGCAAGGAGACCGACAAAGAACCGATCGCCATCGGCGGGTATGTGCCGGTCGAGATGGTCTACAACTACGAGCCGGTGTCGCCGCTCCTGACGCCGGAAGAGGCCGAGTATATCATCGGCGTGCAGGCTAACCTGTGGACCGAGTATATCCCGAACTTCCGCCAGGTGGAATACATGGAGCTGCCGCGGATGGCCGCGCTGGCCGAGATCCAGTGGAGCGATCCGGGGCGGAAGAATTACAACGAATTTTTGGCCCGCCTGCCGCAGCTGGTGCGGATCTACGACCTGATGGGGTACAACTACGCGATGCACGTTTTCGACGTGAATGTCTCGTTCACGCCGAACCCGGTCAAAGGGGTGCTGGACGTGGCGATGACGGCCATCGACGGCGCGCCGATCCACTACACGCTGGACGGTACGGAACCTACCGAGGCCTCGCCGCGGTATGTCGATACGCTCCGAATCGCGGAACCGGGAGCCTTGAAAGCGGTGGTCGTACGGCCCACGGGCCACAGCCGCGTCTTCACGGAAGAGATCGCTTTCAACAAAGCGAGCGTGCGGCCGATCACGATGCTCCAGCCGATCAACAAGCAGTACGAATACGCCGGTGCGGGGACCCTGGTGGACGGCCTGCGGGGCAACGGAAACTACAAAACGGGGCGTTGGATCGCCTTCTGGAAAAACGACATGGAAGCGGTGATCGACCTCGGTGACTCGACCGAAATCTCGCGCGCGCAGATCGAAACTTGCGTGGTGAAGGGCGACTGGGTGTTCGACGCGCGCTACTTCGGCGTGGCGGTGTCGGATGACGGCAAAACGTTCCGAACCGTCGCCGAAGCCGAATATCCGGTCATGGCCAACTCGGATCGTGACGGGGTCTACATCCACGAACTGCTCTTCGAACCCACCGTCACCCGATTTGTCAAAATCACGGCCAAACCGGAACACGCCATGCCGACTTGGCATCCGGGGAAAAACAGCCCGGCATTCCTCTTCGTCGACGAAATCTATCTCAACTAACGGTTTATTATTCTGACGGATAGAATCGTTCTTTAGCTTACGGGAGGGTACTGTTCTCTTTGTGAACAAAGAGAACCAGAAAAACTTTCGGGAATGCTTCGCATTCCATGGGCTGCCGTAGTCAAGAGCCGTGAGGCCTTCTTTTTGGGGTCGGGCTTTGATGGGGCGCAAAGGTTACGTACTGCATCATGCGCCCCATCAAAAGACCCGGCCCCAACAAACAGGGGCCAGAGCATTAGATTGCGGATGCCTAAGGCGTAGCGTATGCTATCTCAAAAGTTTTTGGTGCCGCTTTTTCCAAAAAGCGGCAGTCCCAGCTCGTAGCCAATGACTGAGTTTTAACCGACATAAATTATAAAGAGTAATGAGAAAGATATGGATTGGGGTGTTGGTTGCGTTGCTGAGTGTCCGCGGCGGTGCGGCGCAGGAGTCGACGCGGGGCGTCGGTTTGGGCGGGGATTACGAGGAGTTGAGCGACGGGACGAGTAGTGAGGGGGTGGTGGCGTGGGAGCGGTTGAAGCGGCCGGTGGAGTTTCGTTGGGGCGATGTCGATACGCGGTACGGGCGGTTCGACGTGCCGAAGATCGATGCCAGGTCAGGGAGTTTGTGGCGCGGTAAGGCTTGGCGAGGCGAGCGGGTGAACGGGCAGGCCGTGTTGTGGACCGGTCGGCCGTTGGAGGGTGTGCGGGTTTCGGTGAGCGAGTTGCGCGGCAGCGGTCGGGCGGTGATTCCGGCCGAGGCGGTGGGGGCTTATTTCGTGCGGTATGTGATGACCGACGGGTTGAATCCGGACGGGGGCGGGTGTGGACATCGGCCGGATCGGACGGCGTGGGATTCGTCGGCGGTGGCCGATGTGCTCGATACGTTGAGCGTGAGGGACTTGGCGGCCCGGACGGCGCAGCCCGTCTGGGTGCAGGTGGCGGTGCCGCGCGAGGCGAAAGCGGGGGTTTACCGCGGGACGCTGACCGTCTCGGGACGGAACTTCCGGACGATGAAGCTCGGCTTGGAGCTGGAGGTCGTCGACCGCACGCTGCCGGAGCCGAAGGAGTGGGCTTTTCATCTCGACTTGTGGCAAAATCCGTATGCCGTGGCGCGGTATTACGGGGTTCCGCTGTGGAGCCGGGAGCATTTCGATGCCATGCGGCCGCTCATGAAGCGGTTGGCTGCGGCGGGGCAGAAGGTTGTCACGGCCTCGATCATGCACCATCCGTGGGCCGGACAGACCGAAGACCCGTTCGACAGCATGATCGCCAAGATCCGCCGCATCGACAGTACGTGGAGTTACGATTATACGGTGTTCGACCGGTGGGTGGACTTCATGCTCAACGACGTGGGAATCGACCGGCAGATCAACTGTTACACGATGATTCCGTGGGCTTTGAGCTTCGACTACTTCGACCAGGCGACGAATCGCACCCGTTTCGTTCGGGCCGAGCCGGGCGACGAGGCTTATCGGGCCTATTGGCTGCCGTTTTTGCGGGACTTTGCGCGTCACCTGCGCGAGCGGGGGTGGTTCGACCGGACCGCTATCTCGATGGACGAGCGACCTATGAAGGCGATGCAGGAGGCGATCCGATTGATCCGGGAGGCCGATCCGGAGTTCAAGATCACGCTGGCGGGCAACTACCACGACGAGATACAGGCCGATCTGTACGACCTGAGTATTCCGTATACGCACCGATTCCCGGCGGAGGTCAAGGCCGCTCGCGAGTCGCGCGGACAGATCAGTACGGTTTACGTTTGCTGCACGGAGGGTTTCCCGAACACCTTCACCTTTTCGGCCCCGGCCGAGGCGGTGTGGCTTCCGGTACATGCCGTGGCGGGGGGATACGACGGCGTGTTGCGGTGGACTTACAACAGCTGGACGGCCGATCCGTTGCGCGATTCGCGCTTCCGTACCTGGGCGGCGGGCGACTGCTATATCGTCTACCCGGGCGACCGGAGCAGCATCCGGTTCGAACGGCTTGTCGAGGGGATTCAGCAGGCTGAGAAAATCCGGATCCTGCGCGAAGCGTTGGCTGCGGCCAACGACTCGGCCGGACTGAAAGAGTTGAACGAAACCGTCGCATTGTTTACGCCGGAGGGTCTGGCCCGTTCGGGAGAGGCGCCGGAAGAGATGGTGAGCGCTTTGGAAGAGCTGCTCAATACGCTTTGATGCACGGTGTTTAGAATGCAGGCGCCGCCGAGACTTTTTGATGAAAAAAGCCTCGGCGGCTTTGCTTTCGGAGGATTTTTGTTTGGGCTTTCTCGCCCGAGTGGCGCTCGGCACGCCCACAGGGTGTTTTGCTGGGGTTGTCTCTGCCCGTTTTTCTCGCCCGGACGGCCAATAAGACGCCCTATGGGCGCGCCTCCGCGGCGGCCCCACAGGGGCTTTTGCTGGGGTTTTCTCGGCCTTAGTAGGGGCCCGGCCGGCCTGAGGCCAGTTTTTGTTTGTTGGGACAGCCCGGCTCGCGTGCCGAGCGACATCGGTCGCCCGCCCGCCTTAGAAGGGATTTCAACCGTTTTGCGAGAGCAAAATCGATTGAAATCCCCGCGGACGACCGCCTTTTGTTGGGTTTGCATCGCAAAGTATAGCGCGCACCCGCGCGCCGCGCCTAAAGTAGCGAAATCGTTCAAACGCATGTTCTGCGTTTGAACAGGATTTCGCTGGCGCGCGGCCTGAGACCGTTTTTTCGGGCTGGACGCCCGGGAGGTCTTGCATCGAGCGCAGCGAGAGTTGCGGGCCTCCCGATGGGGAGGCGTCCGGCCCGCCATGGGGAGATCTCGGCCCAGGCGCGCGGACAAAGACCGTTTTTCTCAGCCGGGAGGCACCGCCCGTCCGGCGTAAGGACCGCTGCCCGCGTAGGGCAGTCGAAGAAGTTTGCACCCGGCAGGCCGGTAGAACACCCTGTGGGTGCGCGCGCCCCGCCTTAAGAGGAGATCAAACCGATAAACGATGAGTTTATCGGTTTGATCTCCCAAGGCGCGCGGACAGAGACCGTTTGGCGGAGCAGTTTTTCGGGTCGCCGCCAGCGGTCTTTGCCGAGTCAACTCCAGTCTTCGCGTGCCGAGCGGCACCGGCCTTCCGCCTTTTCTCGTCCGTCAGGGTGCCGCTCGGCACGCGAAGGCTGGAATTTTCTCCGCCGGATGGCCAGTAAGACACCCTCGCCACCGTAAATTAAACCGAAAAACTACCGCACGACGAAGTCGCTCTGCTCCAAGTGCTCGTAGTAGGTCTGAAGGAGGGCTTTCATCCGCTGCACCTGCGTGGAGTCGGGAGCGACACCCGCTTCGATCAGGTTGTGCAGCTCCAGCGGATCGCGGTGCAGGTCGAAGAGATGGGTGACTTCGTGCTCGTTGAAAAACAGGGCCGTCGAGTCCGTGATCCACTGGAACGCCTCGTTCACGTAGTTGATCGCAAACCCGCCGCCAGCTCGGGCCGAGTCTCGACGCACCTCGAAAATGTCCTGCCCGTAGGCGAAGAACGGTTTGTCGTAACCCGTCAACCCCAAGAGGGTCGGCATGAGGTCGATCTGCTGGGTGGTGTGCGGATCGTCGCCGCGCAACGAACCGTCGGGGGTGTAGAAGAAAAAGAGGATGTGCGAATTGCCGGTCGGTGTCTTGGACTCCTCGCCGTAGACCTCGCTCGACACGTGGTCGGCCGTGAAGACGAAGAGCGTGTTGTCGTACCACGGTTGCCGCCGCGCGTAGTCGAAGAAGTCGCGCAACGACCGGTCGGTATAGGCCACCGGCTGTTGTACCTTGGTCCGCCCCCGGGGCAGGATCTCTTCATACCCCTCCGGCACCACGAACGGGTGGTGGGACGTGAGGGTGAAGAGTGTGGCGAAAAACGGTTCGGGCGCCCGGTCCAGCTCCCGGGCCATGTACTGCAGGAAGGGACCGTCCCAGATCCCCCAGTAACCGTCGTAGTCCTGGCGGCCTATCCGTGCTTCGTAATCCTCCCTCGTGCGGGCGTTCTCCACGCCGGACAATTTGGCGTAGGCGACGAATCCCATCGATTTGTTTTCCGACCCGTTGAAAAACCAGGTCGAGTAGCCCTCTTCGCCCAACAGCCTCCCCAGTCCGCGGGTGTCGCCCAGCGACTGAGGTGTGATGACGAACGGCGTCTTGAACGACGGGATGGAGCTCAACACCGACGGCAGCGCGTCGATCGATTTGCGCCCGTTGGCATAGCCGCGCCGGAAGAGGTACCCCTCGCGCATCAGTGAGTCGAGGAACGGCGTATAACTCACCCCGTCGGCGTAGAGCTCGGGGTTGAGGTAAGCCGAGTGCTCGTAACTGAAGCTCTCGAGGACGAAAATCACGACATTCTTTCCGCGCTGCGTCCCGAATCGGTCGTGACGCAGGGAGTCGGCCGCCGGGTAGTGGCAGGGCGAAAACCGTGCGGCCAGCTCCGTGCCGTCGGCAAAGTAACGGACGTAGCTGATCTTCCGGTTGCTCATCGTCCGCAGCACGCAGAACGGATTACTCAGCACCACCGAAGCCTTGGCGGGCGAGACGGCGAATTGAGCGGCCTGACTCATCGCGATGGGTCGAATGGCGTGGCTCAGCCCGCCCCGCATGCCCCCCACGAGCAGCACCACGGAGACCAAAGTCAATAGGCCGTACACCCCGCCGAACGTCCACGGGTTTCGGATCCGGCTCGGCGCGGGTTTCACCCGCCGGTAGAGCCACGCCGCTCCCCACACCAGCCCGATTCCTATCAAAATCAAGTACCAGTTCTCGCCCACCGCCCGCCACAGGATATTCCCCGTGTTGTCGTTGTCGGTGAAGTGGAGTTCGTCGACGGTGATCCGTTTTTTTGCGTAGTGGAAGTAGACGGCATCGGCCAAGTTCATCAACACGACCACGCCGGTCACCCCGACCCAGATCCCGAACAACATCCGCCGGTACCATCCGCGTTCGCGTAACCGCACCGGCAGCAGCGACAACACCACGAAAAGGCAGTAGCAATAACAGAGATTGGCCGTGTCGAACAACCATCCGCCCCGCACGAGAGCCGGAATCTCGTCCCAGCTCAAAGGTCCGAGCGTGTCGGTGTTCGCGAGGTAGAAAATCGCGCGCAGCACGAAAAGCAGCACATAGACAATGGCCAGTCGCCAGGCCAGGACGGCGATCGGATTGTGGAGGCAGGCGCGCAGTCGTTCGTTTGTCATCTTTTTTCAGGATTCTTTTTGAAAAAAGCATGAGGAACGACTGCCTGCACTTGAGGTACTAAGAGAAACCCGGCCGCGGACAGAAGCCCTCATGCCGTAAGGTTCGTGTAGAAACAATACAAGCATGCGGCTTTCTGTTCCCGCGGCCGTGAAGTCTCTTAGTTTTCAAGTGCGGAACCTGAAGCTGTCATGTATGAATGAATATGTTGCTTCGGGGATTTTACATCCGGTTGTGTGCTTGTTTTTCGGTGTGTTTATGTGTGCAAAGATACGATTGTTTGTATATTCTGTCATTCGTGACGGGAGAGTACCGTCCCTTTTACCTACGGTTTCCTCGTGCTACCTCGGCAAAGTCCGCAAACAGTTCTTTAGCGACGGGCAGGAACTGTTCTCTTTGTGAACAACCGACGCTGCCAGCGAGAGCAGAGCGGGCTCG
>CAJTNK010000075.1 GCA_910577885.1 uncultured Rikenella sp. | reverse complement strand
CAGGCCGCAATACGCCGCTCTACGCGACGAGATTGCGTCTTCCGCTAGCGGCGACCGAGCCCCACGGTCATTGACCGCGCGCCAGCGAAATCTTCTTCAAACGCGTGCCCTGCGTTTGAACGATTTTGAACGATTTCGCCCTTTAGGCGCGGCGCGCGGGGATTATTTCGGTCGCCCGCAGGGATTTCAACCGTTTTGCTCTCGCAAAACGGTTGAAATCCTTATTTAGGCGGGCGGGCGACCAGAAACCAGGAGGGGACTGCCCTGCGCGGGGCCGCGTGCCCGCGGTGGGCCGGCAAAACTTCGTTTTGCTGGGGAGACTGCCGGGTGCAACCTGCATGGTCCGCGCGCTGGCGGAAATCGATCAAACAACCGAGAGTTGTTTGATCGATTTCCTATTCCAGCAGTCGCGCGCGGGTGCCGCTCGGCACGCGAACCGGGCCTGCCGGTTGCAAACTTCTTCGACTGCGCTCCCGCGCGGGGCCGCGTGCTCGCGGCGAGCGGGCAAAACTTCGTTTTGCTGAGGCCTGCTCGCAAAAACGGCGAAACAGCACCACAATCCCCCCACAAATCGACCATCCAAACAGCACCTCACGAGAAACCGACACAACAAACCCAAGAAAAGACTCAATGAGGCTGATTTTCGGCGGAATATGCTACCTTTGCGAAGCGAATATCACGTGAACGCGGGCCTGTAGCCCGCCCGGGCGGGCTACAGGCCCGCAACCGTACAACCGACTGCGACCATGAACAAGACCGCCGATTACCGATTTACGATCGTCGTTCCCGTCTATAACGAAGAGGACAATATCTACGCTTTGGAGGAGAGGTTGCGGGCGTACCTGCCCGCAACCCATGCAGGAGGGCAGCCCGCCTGCGCGCTTTTCGTGAACGACGGGTCGACAGACCGTTCGGCGGAACGCATCCGCGAGATCTGCGGACGAAACGACCATTTCTTTTGGCTCGACCTGGCTCGGAACAGTGGGCTGAGTGCGGCGATGAAAGCCGGAATCGACGCCGCTTTTTCGGACTTGGTGGGGTATATGGATGCCGATTTGCAGACCGCTCCGGAGGATTTCGACCTGTTGTTGCCTCATATGGCGGAGTTCGAGATGACCATGGGGATACGGACCGGACGCAAAGACTCGTTCGTGAAGAACATGTCGTCGCGGATCGCCAACGGGTGGCGGCGGATGATGACCCACGACGGGGTTGAAGACACGGGGTGTCCGCTGAAGGTGCTGCGGACGGAGTATGCCAAGCGGATTCCGTTTTTCACCGGGATGCACCGGTTCCTGCCGGCTTTGATCCAGTTGCAGGGGGCGCGGGTGAAACAGGTGCCGGTGAGACACTTTCCGCGGGTGGCCGGGAAGTCGAAATACCACCTTTGGAATCGGTTGGTGGGGCCGTTCATGGACTGTTTCGCCTACCGGTGGATGCGCAAACGTTACATCGACTACCGGACGGCGGGCAGTAACCTCGACGAGGCTTAACACACGGTAGAACGGAGGGGGTCTCTCATGTTGCTCTACGTCATCGGATTTCTCGCCCAGCTCTTCTTCTCGGCCCGTATCCTGCTGCAGTGGATCCTCTCCGAGCGCGCCCGACGCATCGTATCGCCGGCCTTGTTTTGGATCCTGAGTCTCGCCGGATCCTACCTCCTGTTCGTCTACGGCTGGATGCGCGACGACTTCGCCATCGTACTCGGACAAATCATCGCTTACTACATCTACATTTGGAACCTCCGGATCAAAGGCCTCTGGAAACGGATACCGATGGCGGTGCGGATCCTGTTGGCCTTGACGCCGGTCGTGGCGGTGGGATTCGCTTGTGCACACATCGACGCTTTCGTCCGGGACTTCTTCCGGAACGAAGCCGTACCGCTCTGGCTGCTGCTCTTCGGATCGGCCGGACAGGTGATCTTCACCCTGCGGTTCGTCTACCAATACTTTTACTCCCGGCGGCGGGGAGAATCGATCCTGCCCATCGGCTTTTGGGTCCTGAGCCTCACGGGGTCGGCCATCATCGTGGCTTACGGGATCGTGCGGCTCGATCCGGTGTTGATCCTCGGCCAGTCGGTGGGATTCGTGGCCTATACTCGCAACATTTTGATTCATAAGAAAGATCGGAACAGCACCGCAGCTACTGCTCACCGGGCGGCGGAGGGAAACCGATAACCAACGATCCGACACACACACATGCGAAAACATATCGAGACGATAGACTGGGGACGTTACCTGCTGCTTTTCGTGGCCGTTCTTCCGCTGTTTCTGTTCCGGGACCTGACTCTGGACAACGAGCTGCGCTACCTAAGCATTGCCGACGAGGCTTTGCGCGAGGGACACCTGTTCGCTTTCTACAACCACGGAGCGGCCTATGCCGACAAACCGCCTTTGTACCTGTGGCTCGTGATGGCCGGGCGGTTGATTTTCGGTGGGAACCTCACGGGGCTGATGGTTTGGATGAGCCTTTTCTCGGTGGTACCGGCACTGATGATCCTGCGCGTGATGAACCGCTGGGTGAGACCGACGGTGGAGAGCGTATCGGCACGGCGGGCGGCGCAACTGATGCTCTACACCAGCGTCTATTTCATCGGATCGGCCGTCGTACTGCGGATGGACATGCTGATGTGCCTGTTCATCGTGCTGGCATTGCATACCTTTTGGAGGCTCTACAGCGGGGTGGCCCAGGCCGAGGGGAGGGAGACACGCGACGGGTGGTTGTTTCCGGTGTGGATCTTCCTGGCCGTTTTCAGCAAGGGGCCGGTGGGGATTCTCGTGCCGCTGGTCTCGATTCCGCTCTTCCTGCTCGTTCGGAAAAAAGGAAAAACCATCGGACGCTACTGGGGATGGCGGACGTGGGGGGTGTTGCTGGGGCTGTGTGCCGTGTGGTTCGGGGCGGTGTACGTCGAGGGGGGAACGGCCTACCTCGATAATCTTTTGGTGAAACAAACCGCCGGACGGGCCGTGGACGCTTTTCACCACAAGGCGCCGTGGTGGTACTACGGGGTTTCGATCTGGTATTCGCTGGCGCCGTGGTCGCTGCTCGTGATCGGCGTTTTGGGATGGGTGCTCTGGAGCCGGAGGCGGAGAACGGAGGCCGGTGAGCTCGAGCGGCTCTTTTGGATCGTCGCTTTTTCGACGCTCGCGGTGTTGTCGATGGTCAGTTCCAAGATCCAGATTTACCTCTTGCCGGCTTTTCCGTTCTTCGTCTACGGGGCGGTGCTGGCGATGAGCCGGCTGGGCACCAGGCGGTGGATGAGCTGGCTCGTCGGGATTCCGGCGGGGGTGTTTGTACTCGTCTTTCCGGGATTGTTCGCAGCCGAGAGGTTTCTGCCGGAGCTGCCGCTCTTCGGTTCGCTCTTCATACCGGTCGGCGGGGCGATTCTCTCGCTGGCGGCGGCGGGGGCGATCGTATGGCTCGTTCGCGGACGGCTCCACACGGCCATCACCACCCTGGCGGGGGGATGGCTCGGGGCGATTTTTATCATCTCCTTCGCCGTACCGCAGTTCAACGGACACATCGGCATGGGCGACGTCTGCGGAGCGGCCCGGACGGTGGGCGAAGCGGCGGGGATCGAGAATTACTACACGTACGACATCCGGCGGGCCGAGAATATCGATGTTTATCTGGGCCGACCGGTCGAACTGATCGACTCGGCCGAAGAGCTGGCGGGGGTCGACCGGGGAATTGTCATCACCCGCAAACAGAGGATCGGCAACGACTCGACATTGACCCGCGTTTTCGCCGGACAGGAGGTCCACCGGGTGGGAAATTATGCTTTCGGGGTGATTCACAAAAACGACGACGAACGATGAAAGTACTCGTGACCGGCGCGGCCGGATTCATCGGTTTTCACACCGTGTGCCGCCTGGCGGAGCGTGGCGACGAGGTGGTGGGGCTCGACAACCTGAACGACTACTATCCGGTGGAGCTGAAACACGCGCGGCTGGCCGAGTCCGGTATCGAGGCGGCGGCATCGCTCGGGGAACATACCTTGGTTCGGAGTACGAGATGGGCGGGGTATCGTTTTGTCAAGGCGGACCTGACGGACAAGGCGTTTCTCGACGCGCTGTTCGAGTCCGAGGGGTTCGACCGGGTGATTCACCTGGCGGCACAGGCCGGGGTGAGGTATTCGATCGAAAACCCGTATGCCTACATCCGGAGCAACATCGAGGGATTTCTCAATATCCTGGAGGCTTGCCGCCAGTGGCCGGTCGACCACCTGGTCTACGCCAGCTCGAGCAGCGTCTACGGGCTCAACGACAAGATTCCGTATGCCGAGACGGATATGACGGATCGGCCGGTGAGTCTCTACGCGGCAACCAAAAAGTCCAACGAGCTGATGGCCCACGCCTACGCGAAACTCTACTCGATTCCGGCCACGGGGCTACGGTTTTTCACGGTTTACGGGCCGTGGGGGAGACCGGACATGTCGCCGTCGCTCTTCCTGGGGGCGATTCTCACCGGACGACCCATTCGGGTCTTCAACCACGGCGAGATGTTTCGAGACTTTACCTACATCGACGACATCGTCACAGGGATTTGCGCCGTTCTTTCCGGACCGCCGAAACCCAATCCGGACGGCGTAGCGGCGGCGGTCTACAACATCGGCAACAGCACGCCGGTGGCGTTGATGGATTTCATCGGCGCGATCGAACGGGCCTCGGGTCGCGAGGCGCTCAAAGAGCTGCTCCCGATGCAGCCGGGCGACGTCTACCGCACCTACGCCGATACCTCGGCCTTGGAACGGGACTTCAACTACCGCCCCTCCACCTCACTCCAAGAAGGTATCGACCGCTTCTGCGCTTGGTACAAAAACTACCATCACCTCTAATCAACCTACTTTTTACTGTCTTTGACTACCAGCTGGAACTGCCGCTTTTTACTTTCGGTTTCCTCGCCCTGCCTCGGGATAATGTGCAATCGTTCTTTGTGCCGCCTGGGACTGCCGCTTTTTGGAAAAAGCGGCACCAAAAACTTTTGAGATAGCATACGCTATGTATGAGGCTCCGCAATCCTCAGGTTTATGGGTGGGGTTCTTTTAGGCGCGCAGAGGCTGCGACAACCTTATTGCGCGCCCAAAAAGAATCCCCACCCAAAGCACCGGGCTGACACGGCCAAAGCATCCCAAAGGGATGCGCTCGAAAGTCTTTTTGGTTCTTTTTCTTCAGAAAAAGAACAGTACCATACAGTAGCCAAATACGGTTCGCAAACTATACGAAAGCAAAACGGCCGAAATGAAAATAAAAAGAGCTGTTCCAGCCGGGTAGCTAAAGATAGAAAAAGAGGGTGTTTATAAGGTGTTGACATTTTGATTTGATTGTTTGCAAAAGGTTGATTCTGAGAGGAGGATAAAATCGGTGATTTTGTGGATGGCGTGTGTGTATTTTTTGATTGATTTCGGTTTTGGGTGGTTGCGATTTTGGGCGGAAAAAACATATGGAGTTTGGGTGGAAGTTTGCAAGAGATTTTTTTCAAATTCGATACACAACGATTTTCGCGTTCGGGGAGCGAGTTACGGACAGATATCACGTTGAACAAGTGTGTGGAGAGTAGTTATCGACAGAGGTGGATATTTTATTGTAAAAAAGTAGAAATCAATAAATTAGACTTCTAACGATTGTTCATAAATCGTCAATCCGATGCGAACAACTCACTCTGCAACCGATTTTTACGGTTTTTATCCACGCCGTTCACACCTATTCTTCTTCTTATTTTCTATTTATAATTATCTATTATTTAAATTAAAACTCAAAAATAGCTATCTTTGCACTCCGAAACTCCCTGACATCGGGGGAATTGAAAGGAGGTTAGCGCACCACTTCGAGCAGGGGCGAAAGTTTTCCAAAGGAAGTATAGACACCTGCACACCATAGACGGAACGACGCACATAATGCATTTTACGCGGCAGGCAGGCCATGCATGGCTTGCTACGCAAGTCGCAGGTCGACACCGGGTCGAACTTGCGCAATGAACCTTTCAATTTTTTTTCAAAACACCACTTAACACAGACACGACCATGATTATCATGCCGATCAAAGAGGGCGAAAATATCGAACGCGCACTCAAAAAATTCAAACGCAAATACGAAAAAACGGGCGTTATCAAGGAACTCCGTTCGCGTCAGTATTTCACCAAGCCGTCGGTGAAAAACCGGGTTCAGCGGCTGAAGGCGATTTATGTTCAGAGCTTGCAACGCGAAGAGGAGTAGTTGGGAGGCCTGTCATTTTGGAATCGTGGCGCGCTTGGGGTCGTAAGACCTTGAGCGCGCTTTTTTCGTGGTTTTTTGGGGGATTGTGTTGTTGTTTCGCCGTTTTTGTGGTTTCTCGGCCGGATGGGTACCGCTGGGCACGCGAGGGCTGAGCTTTTCTCTCCCGAATGGCCAGTACCGTGCCGGGAGGCACCGCCCGCCCGGCGCACCCGTTGGGTGTTTTGCCGGGGTTATCTTAGCCTTAGTAAGCCGCCGCCCGCGTAGGGTAGTCGTAGCTTGTTGCCGAGCCAACTCCAGCTTTCGCGTGGCGCGCGGACGAAGAATGTTTTTGCAGCCGAATGGCCAATGCCGAGTGCCGGGAGGCACCGCCCGCCCGGCGTAAGGGCAGCCCGCGCGGCTTGAGCGCAGTTCTCTCAAGATTCCGCGCGCCGCGCCTTAGGAGCGATTCAACTATTTTGCTAACTGCAAAATAGAATGAATCGCCAAGGCGCGCGGACAATGACCGTTTTTCTCGCCCGAAGGCCCATACCGAGTGCCGGCCGGGCCCCGCGTGCTCGCGGTGAGCCGGCGATACTTCGTATCGCATGGGCCATCCGGGAGAGAAATCCGCGCGGGCCGCCTACTAAGGTCGAGAGAACCCCGACAAAAGCCCCAACGGGGCCTCACGGTGGGCTGGCGATACTTCGTATCGCTGGGGCCTGATGGGCGCCCAAGACCGGCGCATTTCGGAAAACGAGAAAAAATATGTACCTTTCGGGGGTAAACAGAGCGATCATAGGGCAGTGAGCGAGATACGGAACATAGAGAAAGACAAGGAGTTCGAAGAGCAGATCCGACCGCAGGAGCTGGAGGCGTTCAGCGGGCAGGAGAAGATCGTGGAGAATCTCTCGATCTTCATCAAGGCCGCTATTATGCGGGACGAGGCATTGGACCATGTCTTGCTGCACGGACCGCCGGGGCTGGGGAAGACGACACTCGCCAATATCATTACCAATGAATTGGGGGTCACGATGAAAGTTACCTCGGGGCCGGTGTTGGATAAACCGGGCGATTTGGCCGGGTTGTTGACCAATCTCGGGGAGGGAGACGTGCTCTTTATCGACGAGATCCATCGGTTGAGTCCGATTGTCGAAGAGTACCTCTATTCGGCCATGGAGGATTACAAAATCGACATCATGCTCGATAAGGGACCCAGTGCGCGGAGTGTGCAAATCAAGCTCAATCCGTTCACGCTGATCGGGGCGACGACTCGGTCGGGGCTTCTGACCAGTCCTCTTCGGGCCCGGTTCGGGATCAATTGCCACTTGCAGTACTACGATACGGCGACGTTGTCCGGCATTATCCGGCGGTCGGCATCGGTGCTGGGGATTCCGATCGAGGAGCTGGCGGCGGGCGAGATCGCGCGGAGGTCGCGCGGGACGCCTCGGATTGCCAACGGGCTGCTTCGGCGGGTGAGGGACTTCGCCATGGTGCAGGGGAGCGGGAAGATCGAACTCGATATTACCCGGCGGGCGTTGGATGCGTTGGATATCGATACCCGGGGGCTGGACCAGATGGACAACCGGATCTTGTCGACGATCATTCATAAGTTCGGCGGTGGGCCGGTGGGGTTGGGGACCATTGCGACGGCGGTGAGCGAGGATGCCGGGACAATCGAGGAGGTCTACGAACCGTTCTTGATTAAAGAGGGGTTCCTGAAGCGGACCCCGAGGGGGCGCGAGGTGACCCCGTTGGCGTACGAACACTTGGGGATTCCGGTTCCCGGCGGGTTGCAACAGCAGCAGGGAGAGTTGCAGTTTTAACTTTTCCGGGGGGGAGGTTTGTTGGCCGATAATTGTTACATTTGTCGGGCTTTGTACGTCTGACAGGAAACGAATGAAATACACTAAACTAACCATAATCAAATACGAAAGAGTCATGAAAAAAGTAGTTCTGTTGATGGCTGCGCTGATGACCGTTACGTTCTCGGCCCAGGCTCAGAAAAAATCCAAGGAAGCGAAAGCGGCCGAAAAAGCCAGGAAAGAGATGGTGACGGCTGAGTTGATCGAACGGACGGTTCCGAACAAAAACTTCCAGTTCGTGCCCTACGAGTATATTCAGACCAACACGGGGACGACCACCATTACGCGTTACGAGTACACGAAGATTCGTCCGAATTCGATGGAGGTTTACATGACGAACTGTCCGGGGGTGATGACGAATCGTTATGAGTGGCTGTCGTGCGAAAAGAAAAAGGATATTTATTTGGTTAAGATCAAGGCTGTTGCGGATAACGGGAGTAATCTGAGCTTTGATTTTGCCATCAATTCGAAGACGGGTTTGGCTACGCTGCGTGTTCGGTCGAACAAGTCGCTGGACCAGAACAACCCGGGTGGGGCGAACTCCATTACGTATAAGGGGAATATTCGCGAATATTAGTCTCGGATGAGGAGGCTTGAATTGCCTCTATGGTTTTGTTAGCCGGAGTTTTTCTCCGGCTTTTTTGTTTTTTGGGGTCGGTTTGTGGGTTTTTCGTTTATGGTGATTTCTCACCCGAATGGCCAGTAAAACGCCCTATGGGCGCGCCTCCGCGGCGCACCCGTTGGGTGTTTTGCTGGGGTTCTCTTTGCCTTAGTAGGCGGCCCGGCCGGCTTGAGGCCAGTTCTCTCAAACCCCCGCGCGCCGCGCCTTAGGAGCGATTTAACTATTTCGCACCTGGCGAAATAGCATGAATCGCCCAGGCGCGCGGATAAAGACCGTTGGGCGAAGCTGGATGGCGGAGTAGTTTTTCGGCCGCCCGTCTCTACGAGACGGCTGTGTGGGAAAAGGCGCGCGGACGGAGACAGTTTGGCGGGATAGTATTTTCGGGCCGAGGCGGTTTTTGTCCAAGAGCGAGTTGCCGCCAGCGGCCTTTGCAGAGCCAGCTCCAGTTTTCGGGTGCCGCTCGGCACCTCGCGCCGCGTGGGGTGGCGGCGACTCGCGCGCCCAATGGGCGCGGTTGCTTTCGAGTTGAAGTTTTTGGGCCGCCGCTAGCGGCGGCCGTCATGGGAAGAACTCGGTCCAGGCTCGCGGCCTGAGCTTGTTGTTTTGCGGAGCAGTTTTTTGGACCGGATATCCAAAATTGGTCTGCCAGCTGAACAACAGCGACCCGTAGGGTCGCAATTTCCTAACAGACAGACCAATTCCCGATTGCCCGGCCCGAAAAACTGCTCCGCCCCACAGTCATTGACCGCGCGCCTTGGGAAATC
>CAJTNK010000074.1 GCA_910577885.1 uncultured Rikenella sp. | reverse complement strand
CGCCGCGGGGGCGGTGCCTTCCGGCACTCGGTATGGGCCTTCCGGGCGAGAAAAACCTGCTCAGGCCGCACACTTGCGGAATAAGCATAGGCCCCTTCAAAAAAACAAAGACACCAAAAAAACGGGCACCCCTTTCTGCCCGAAAGGAATGCCCGAAAATAGAAGCCCCCGCAAAACTACTCTCTTCCCCCTTACTCCTCGACTTTCATGTTGTGATAAACCCGCTGCACATCCTCATCCTCTTCGAACTTTTCGAGCAGCTTTTCAATCGACTCCCGCTGTTCCGGCGTCACCTCTTTCTGGTCGTTCGGAATCCGTTCGAACTCCCCGCTCAAAATCTCATACCCCTTCTCTTCCAAGTAGTTCTGGATCTTGCTGAACGCATCGTACGCCCCGTAAATAACCACCTCCTGCGTCCCCTCCTCGTTTTCTTCGGCAAAGACCTCGTCCACCCCGTAATCGATCAGCTCGAGTTCGAACTCTTCGAGGTCGATCCCCTGGGGCGCCTTGATTTTGAACACCGACTTGCGTTCGAACATGAAGTCCAGGCTCCCCGTCGTCCCGAGCGAACCGCCCGCCTTGTTGAAATAGCTCCGTACGTTGGCCACCGTCCGCGTATTGTTGTTCGTTGCCGCCTCGACCACGATGGCGATCCCGAACGGCCCGTACCCGTCGTACTGAATCTCCTTGTAGTCCGTGTCCGTATCCTTGGAGACAGCCCGTTTGATGGCCCGTTCGACATTGTCTTTGGGCATGTTTTCGGACTTGGCCGTCTGGATCAGCATCCGCAACCGGGGATTCGACCCCGGATCCGGCCCCCCGGCCTTGACCGCAATCACGATCTCTTTGCCCAACCGGGTGAACGTTTTGGCCATATTGCCCCATCGTTTGAGTTTGCGCGCCTTTCGGAATTCAAAAGCTCTTCCCATGTGTGAATCGTGCGTTATTTTTTTAATACAATGGCCCAAAGGTAACGTTTTTTCGTCGAAAAATGAAAGCCCAACTTTCCCGCCGAAGTGCTATCTTTGGAGAACCTTTCAGCCACTGCCTATGATGACCGACCGCCAAATGAAAAAACTGTTAGCCCTGGTTTGGGGCCATCGTTTGTTCGAGGCCGAGGAGGCGATAGCCGGCGACGGCGCATCGGTGCGGGTCGAGTGTCCGGGCTATGGGTCGGAGACGACCGAGGGTGACGGAACGGCCGAAGAAGAGCCTGTGGCGCCGGATTTCGTGAATGCCGCGGTGCGGTATGGCGAGATCGTGCTGCATGGGGGCGTGCGGGTCGACAGCCGCTCGTCGTGCTGGCGGACCGAGGGACGGATGACCGATCCGGGATTCGACGGCGTGGCTTTTCATGTGGTGGGCGAACGCGACCGGGTGCTGGTGCGCGACGGGAGGGCGGTGCGGACGCTGATTCTGAGCCCGTCGGCGAAGCTGGAGCGGCTGTATGAAGAGCTGCTCGACGAGGCGACGAACGGGAGTGCCGGCTGCGCCGAGTTTTTCGGCGGCCTCGAGGCGGTGGAACAGGGGCAGATCCTGTCGCGGCTGGTGGCCGATCGCCTGCGCCGAAAGGTGGTCGAGACGAATGCCATCCATCGGTCGCTGGGCGGCAACAGCTGGGACGAAACGGCCTATGTCTGTTACCTGCGTTCGCTCGGGATGGGCAATCGGAAGCACTCCTACGAGGCCTTGGCACGGTCCGTGCCGTTGCGCTGCTTCGTGCGCTGTGCGGGCGACGTGCGACAGGCCGAAGCGTTGCTGCTGGGCCAGTCGGGCTACCTGAACGTCGCCTCGGCCGCCGACCCGACCGTCCGGCAGTGGCAGGACATCTACCTGGCCTTGAAAAAGGAGTACGGCCTTCGCCGACCGGTCGTTTCATGGAGCGGCGGGACCAGCGTCCGGCCGTCGTCGCTACCTCCGTCGATGCTGGTCCAGGCGGCAGCCCTGCTGACGCAGACCCCGCTGCTGGCCGAACGGGTCCGGGAGGCTTCGCGAGGCGGGATGCAGGGCCTGCGCGAGCTGTTCGGCGGAGCCCACCCGGCAGGAATCAGCGCCGAGAAGGTCGACCTGCGAATCATCAACTTCGTCATCCCGCTGCTCACGGCCATGGGCCGGGCGGCGGGCGATGCGGAGTTGCAGGACCGGGCGGTGGCCTTGTACGAGGAGGTGGCGCCGGAGCGCAACCGTTACACGAGACTCTGGAGCGAGGCGATCGACCTGTCCAGCGCGTCGGACTCGCAGGCGGTGGTGCAGCTCTGCACGGAGTATTGTGCCCGGGAGCGATGTGCGGAGTGTCCGGTGGGGATCCTGCGGATGGTGCGGCTGTGGAAGAGGGTCCGCCGAAACGAAAAATAACGAAAACTCAACTATTTGAACGAGAAGACGATGCGAACGGTATTGAGATCTATTGCATGCAGCCTGGTTGCGCTGTGGACAACGGTCGGAAGCGGAGCGGCCGAGGAGGGGAAAAGTGCTCGGATGGTGTTCGAAAGCTACACCCACGACTTCGGAAAGATTCGCGAAGCGGACGGCGATGTGAGCCACGTATTCCGGTTCCGGAACAGCGGCACTCTGCCGCTGGTGATTCAGAGCGTGGGGGTTTCGTGCGGGTGCACCTACCCGGAATTCAGCAAAGAGCCGGTGTTGCCGGGCGGGCGGGGCGAAATGAAGATCACGTTCGACCCGACGAATCGTCCGGGCCGGTTCGAGAAGGTCATCAGCATCGCCTGCAACGACCCGCGCGGGAACATCCGGCTGACCATCACGGGCGAAGTCGAGGGGCGTCCCCGGACGATTCAGGAGGACTACCCGTACGACGTGGCGGACGGTCTGCGCATCGCCGACCGGAGTCTGATCCTGGGGACCTTGCCTCGCGGACGGGCCACGGTGCGGACCGTCGGAATCGCCAATAGCGGAAAAGCACCGGTGCGGATCGGCATAGACGCCACCGGCCTTCCGGCTTGGCTGACGGCTCGCCCGGTGAAAACGGTACTCGCACCGGGCGAACGGAGCGAAATCCGCCTGACGCTCGACGCGACCCGGGCAGACCTGTGGGGCAAATATCGCTACTGTTTCGGATTGATCGTCGGGGGCGAGAAACAGCCCGATCCGGTGGAGGTGACGGCGATTTTCGCCGAAGATTTCTCGGGCCTGTCGCGCACAGAGCTACAGCGGGCGCCGCGGGCAGACTACTCGTCGTTTTTCTACCACTTCAGCGACCAGCCGCAAGGCAAGCTCCTGCGGCGCGAGTTTCAGATCAGCAACGGCGGCGAACGGGATTTGATTATCCGTCACATCGGTCCGACGAGCGATCGGATTCGGGCCCGGACCGACCGGACGGTGATTCGGGTGGGCGAGACGGCGACGCTGACCGTCACGCTGGATACGAAAGGAGCCCGGGGGCGTCTGTACGAAGGTCTGACGGTGGTCACAAACGATCCGACCCGCCCGGCCCGCGAGATTCGGGTACTGGCCACGGTTATCGAATAGCGGCCGGACGAGCAAGAAAAATCTGGCAGAGAAAAGCCCAGTTTTCGAATGCCGAGCGACACCGCGCGCCACACCTTAGGAGCGATTCTTCTACTTCGGCGTAAACCGAATATAGTATGAATCGCCCAGGCGCGCGGACAAAGAATGTTTTCTCGCCCGAATGGCCAGTAAAACGCCCTGTGGGCGCGCCTGCCCGGCGTAAGGACGGCCTGCGCGGCCCAAGCGCAGTTGAAGAAGTTTGCAACCGGCAGGCCAGTAAAACACCCTGTGGGTGCGCGCGCCACGCCTAAAGAGGGAAATCCGTTTGAACTACGTCAGTTGTTCAAACAGGATTTCCCCAGGCGCGCGGACAAAGAATGGTTTTTACACAAAAGGAAAGGAGCACCCCCGGGCTACCGCATGTATAACTCCGGTGCGTTGTGGTGCGCCGGCGACTACGGGTACAGTTGGGCATCGTCGATTCATTCGGGCAGCGGTCATGCCCATAGCTTGCACTTCAACAACGGTGGGATCGCTCCGAATAACAGTAACTACCGTACATACGGTCGTCAGTTGCGTTGCCTCCAGGAATAGGGGTACCCTGGGCACGCCAACCGAGCCTGACGGGCAAGGTGCCGCTCGGGATGGCGGCGACTCGCGCGACCCTATGGGTCGCAATTCCCCAACTGGCCAACAAAAAAACTACTCCGCCCCACGGTCATTGACCGCGCGCCTTGGCGATTCATTCTATTTTGCAGTTAGCAAAATAGTTGAATCGCTCTTAAGGCGGGGCGCGCGGGGCCGCTCGGCACTCGAAAGCCGGAGTTGGCTCGGCAACAAGCTACGACTGCCCTGCGCGGGCGGCGGCCCAACTAAGGCTAAGAGAACCCCAGCAAAACACCCAACGGGTGCGCCGGGCGGGCGGTGCCTTCCGGCCGCGGTAGGGGCCATTCGGGCGAGAAAACAGTCTTTGACCGCGCGCTGGCGGAAATGGATCAAACAACTCACGTTGTTCGATCCATTTCCTACTCCAGCAGTCGCGCGCGGTCGAGCTATCCCGACGAGCTGGAACTGCCCTTACGCCGGGCGGGCGGTGCCTCCCGGCACTCGGTATGGGCCATCCGGGCGAAAAAAACGGGCAGAAACAACCCCTGCAAAACGCCCGGTGGGCGGTGCCTTCCGACACTCGGTACTGGCCATTCGGGCGAGAAACCCCGCAACAGCAACCCGCCCCATCAATCCATCTTGAGAACCGCCAAGAAAGCCTCTTGCGGCACCTCAACGCGCCCCACCTGCCGCATCCGTTTCTTACCGGCCTTTTGTTTTTCGAGCAGTTTGCGTTTACGCGAAATATCCCCCCCGTAACACTTCGCCGTGACATCCTTGCGCACCGCCTTGACCGTCTCACGAGCAATGATCTTGGCTCCGATAGCCGCCTGAATCGCGATGTCGAACTGTTGCCTCGGTATCAACTCCTTGAGTTTCTCGCACATCTTGCGGCCGAAGTCATAGGCGTGGTCGACGTAGATCAGCGACGAGAGCGCATCGACCTGTTCGCCGTTCAGGAGGATGTCGAGTTTCGAGAGCCGCGACGGTTTGTAGTCCGTCATGTGGTAGTCGAACGACGCGTACCCCCGCGAGACACTCTTGAGTTTGTCGTAGAAGTCGAAGACGATCTCGGCCAGCGGCATGTCGAAGTTGACCTCGACCCGGTCCGTGGTGATGAACGTCTGGTTGAGCAGCACCCCCCGCTTGTCGATGCAGAGCTTCATGATCGCCCCCAGGTACTCGGTTTTGGTGATGACCTGCGCCAGGATATACGGCTCCTCGATCTTATGGATATAGTTCGGTTCGGGCAATCCCGACGGGTTGTGGACCATGAACTCTTCGCCCTTGGTGGTGAACACCTTGTAGGAGACGTTCGGCACGGTGGTAATGACGTCCATGTTGAACTCCCGGAACAAGCGTTCCTGGATGATCTCCATGTGGAGCAGCCCGAGGAATCCGCATCGGAATCCGAACCCGAGCGCCAACGACGATTCCGGCTCGTAGGTCAGCGAGGCATCGTTGAGCTGCAATTTTTCCAACGAAGCCCGCAAGTCTTCGTACTGGTCCGTCTCGACCGGGTAGATCCCGGCGAAGACCATCGGTTTGACATCCTCGAACCCGGCAATGGCCTCGCGACACGGCTCGGCCACCGACGTAATGGTGTCGCCCACCTTGACATCGACCGAGTTTTTGATCCCCGAGATGATGTACCCCACGTCGCCGGCTCGAATTTCGTTCCGCGGCGACATCTTGAGCTTCAGCACCCCGATCTCGTCGGCATCGTACTCGCTGCCGGCATTGAAGAACTTGACCCGTTCACCCTTGCGTATCACGCCGTTCATCACCCGGAAATAGGCGATAATCCCCCGGAAAGGGTTGAAAACCGAGTCGAAAATCAAGGCTTGCAACGGCGCCCCCTCATCCCCCTTCGGCGCCGGCACCCGTTCGACGATGGCCTGCAGGATCTCTTCGACCCCCTCGCCCGTCTTTCCCGAAGCGGCGAGGATCTCCTCCCGCCGACACCCCAGCATGTCGACGATCTGGTCTTTGACCTCCTCGACCATCGCCGACGCCATGTCGATCTTGTTGAGCACCGGAATGATCTCGAGGTCGTTGCCCAAAGCCAAGTAGAGGTTCGAGATGGTCTGGGCCTGAATCCCCTGCGTGGCGTCGACCACCAGCAACGCCCCCTCGCACGAAGCGATGGCCCGCGAGACCTCGTACGAAAAGTCGACGTGCCCCGGAGTGTCAATCAGGTTCAGGATATACTTTTCGCTCCCCTGCACGTACTCCATCTGAATCGCATGACTCTTGATCGTGATCCCCTTCTCCTTTTCGAGGTCCATGTCGTCGAGCACCTGCGCCTGCAACTCGCGCTCGCTGACCGTCTTGGTCACCTCCAACAACCGGTCGGCCAACGTCGATTTCCCGTGGTCGATGTGTGCGATGATGCAGAAGTTGCGAATATTTTTCATAACATTGTATCTCTATAATATTTGTCCGGTCTTTAGCGACGGGAGGGTACTGTCCCTTTCTTGAAAGAAAGGGACCCAAAGAACTTTCAGATAGCATACGCTATGCCTTAGGCTCCGCAGTCCTCAGGGTTATGGGTGGGGTTCTTTTAGGCGCGCAGAGGCTGCAATAACCTTAGAGCGCGCCCAAAAAGAATCCCCACCCAAAGACCGGGCTGACACGGCCAAAGCATCCCATAGGGATGCGCTCGGAAGTCTTTTTGGTTCTTTTTCTTCAGAAAAAGAACAGTTCTATCCGGTTCACAAAAGAACAGATAAAAATCGTTGAAGATACAAAATTAGTGAAATTTTCGGGACACCTTTTGGTGTGTCAAAGAATTAGACAGCAGGTGTCAAAAATTTAGACACCCGGAGGATTTTTCCGAGGCTGTATTTTACTGACAGTCAGACAGAAAATAGTTTTGGCACACCGTTGGCAGGAAAATCGACCAGGGAGGAGTGGCGGAAAAATCCGCCATCGGCTTTTAAGATTCAAAGAACCTGAAAAAATCATTCACCATGAAAAAAGTTTTACTATTCATCCTGTTAGGCCTGCTCGGAGCAGTCGGTTATAGTTTTGCGGACCGTCAGCATGAAGTCAAGGCTCGGCAAACGGCCGATACGGCGACCGTACTGACGCTCACGAAGTACGAGGGCGAGTCGATCCGGACGATCGAAGTAGGTTCCGTGTTCCATACCGTCTTGCGGGTAGGGGAACAGACCGGTGTTCGGCTGTCGGTCGACAGCCGTTTCGGTCCCTACCTGATCTGTCGGCTTCAGGAGGGGAGGTTGAAGATCGGGATGCGGTCCGACCAGCCGGAGCATCTCCGTTACGGCCGCTATTGGGTGACCCGTCCGACGGTCGAAATCACCGTCCGGTCGATCGATCGGCTCACGGTGTCGGGGGTGGCGCAAGTGAAAGTGTGCGATCCGCTGAGGGGCGACCGGTTTGATCTCGAGACCAGCGGCTGTGCCAAGATCGAGGGGTTGAACCTGCAGACCTCCGATGCGGTGTCGATGCGGTGTTCGGGCGTCGCTCAGGTGAGCGGTGCACGGCTGGAGAATCCCGCTTCCGCGGTGATCGAGGCGAGCGGCTGTGCGAAGGTGGATTTCCGGGCCGAAACCCCTCGACTGAAGGTCCAGGCCAGCGGTGCGTCCCGAATCGAAGGAGCCGGAAAGGCCGAGAACCTGCAGATCAGTGCCTCGGGATCGGCCGATTGTCTGCTCGATAATCTGCACGCCGTTTCGGCCGACTGTTCCGCCTCCGGCTCGGCCGACATCCATTGCTATGCTTCCGAGACGCTGCGGGCATCCGCTTCGGGATCCGGCCAGATCGACTGCGCGGGAAATCCCAAAGTCCGAAACGTAGAAAACTCTCGCATTCGGATCCGGTAACCCCGCGCCGGTCAGGCACTGAGAACAACAAAACCCACGAACGTAAAAAAATCCAATAACCATGAGATTCAAGACACTTTACCTCACCCTCTTCGGAACGATTTTGGCCTACGGCCCGGCGCCGGTTCGGGCCCAGTCCGAGGCAAACGTTTCGCGAACCATCGAAGCGGGCCACCTGCGCGGCGTGGAGGCACACGCCGGCTTCCAGGTATCGATCCGCCAGGGAAAACAAAGCAGCGCCGTGATCTCGGCCGACAGCCGCCTGCTACCTTATCTGAGGGTCGAGGTTCGCGACGGGATTCTTCACCTGGGGCTGAACAACCTCCCGCACAAACTGCAAGTCAGAACCCTGGCCCGTCGGGCGAAAGTCACGGTCAACTCACTCGATTGGGTCACGACCCACAGCGGCGCGCATGTCACCGGCGAGGGTTCGTTCACGGCCGGGAAAAGTACGCTGGAGGCACACAGCGGATCGCGGATCGACGTCGTCGACCTGCAGGCCGACGACGTGTTCGTCTCCACCCACTCGGGGGCGAAGATCGTGGTCGGCGGCAAGGCCCAATCGGTGGAGGTGTCGACCCATTCGGGTTCAAAGGCCGATTTGGAGGAACTCCGGGCTGCACGTGTCTCGGCCCACGCCGCGTCCGGCTCCGGCCTCACCTGCCAGCCGACCGAATCCCTCGACGCCCACGCCTCGTCCGGAGCCTCGATCCGTTACAAAAACCACACCTTGAACCACTCGTCGGTCCACTCTTCGTCAGGCGGTTCCGTGCGGTCGATCCAATAGACCGTCCGCCGCATTCACACGCCAAAAACACCCTCACACACAAATCATTATGATAGCATCATCGGAGTTGATCCTCAACGAGGACGGAAGTATTTTCCACCTCCACCTGCGACCGGAGGAGCTGGCCGACACGGTGATCCTGGTGGGCGACCCGGGGCGAAGCGACCGGATCGCCCGGTATTTCGACCGGATCGAAAGCAGCGCTGCCAATCGGGAGTTCCGGAGCCACACCGGGACATTGAACGGAGTGCGGCTGACGGTGGTTTCGACCGGCATCGGGTGCGACAATATCGACATCGTGATGAACGAGTTGGATGCGCTGGCGAACGTCGATTTCGCGACCCGGGCGGTGCGACCGCCCGAACGGCGGCGCAGCCTGCGGATCGTTCGGCTGGGGACGAGCGGCGCGCTGCGGCCCGAGATCCGGCTGGGCGACCGGGTGATGTCCGTCGTGTCGGGCGGGATCGACGGTCTGTTGAACTTCTACGGCGGCAGCGAGTCGGTGTGCGACCGGGCGATGGAAGAGGCTTTCGTGCGACAAACCGGCTGGGGCGATCGGTTGGCGCGACCCTATTTCGTGCACAACGACCCGTCGTTGATCGAGTTGTTCCGCGACACGGCGCTTCCGGGACTGACCCTCTCGGCACCGGGGTTCTATGCGCCTCAGGGGCGTGTCGTGCGGCTTCCGCTGGCCGATCCGGCGTACGTCGAGCGAATCGAGCGGTTCGAATTCGAAGGACTCCGGCCCACCAACTTCGAGATGGAAAGCTCGGCCATTGCAGGTCTGTCGGCGATGCTGGGCCACCGGGCGTTGACGATCTGCACGATCATCGCCCAGCGGGTGGCCGGAGAGAGTCGCCCGGATTACGACGCTTTCGTGCGAGAGATGGTGGAGATCGCTCTGGCGAAGC
>CAJTNK010000073.1 GCA_910577885.1 uncultured Rikenella sp. | reverse complement strand
CGCATCGCTATAACGAGCTGTGAAACCCCACCAAAACACCCAACGGGTGCGCCGCGGAGGCGGTGCCTCCCGGCACCCGGCATGGGCCTTCCGGCAGAGAAACCCCCAACGCCCGGCGAGAAACACCAAAAACCAAAAGCCGGGCCGACGCTCTCGCATCGCCCGGCCTAAAACTAACAGGAAAGGCTCCAAACCCTCCCCACGCACTAAAATTCAAACTACGCCAACTTCTGGAACTCTTCCGGCTTCACCGTCTTCTCGGTCACCTTGATCTGATCCGCCACCGCACCGATCACCTTCCGCTCACCCACCTTATCGTAAATCTTACGCACCTCCTCCTTGTTCCCGAGGATCGAGTTCACGAAGTTATCCAACATATCGTCCGCCACCGTGTGCATCCCGTAGTACTGGAACTGCATCATCGCCACCTCACGCGCTTCAGCCTTCACATCCTCCTGCGTGATTTCGAGGTTGTTGTCCTTCATCACCTTCCGCCGAATCAAGTCCCACCGGATCATGTCGAGGAACTGCGGGAAATCGCGCTCGATCTCCTCCATCGAGAACTTACCCTCGTTGACCTGGTAGAGCCAGTTCTTCAAAAACGCCTCCGGCAACGACAAATTCGTCTTCTCCAGCAAGTACTTCCGCACATCCGTCGTAAACTTGTACTCCGTCTCCTTGGCCAACTCCCCGCGTACCTGTTCGTCGATCCGCGCGTCGAACTGTTCCGGCGTGGTCACATCCCCGGCCGGGAAAGCCAGTTTGAAGAACTCTTCGTTCATCTCCGGCTCGGCGAACTTCCGGATCTGCGTGATCGTAAACGTATACTTCGGATCCATCCCCTCCAAGTCCGCCTCCTTCACCCCGAGGATCGAAGCCCGCTGGCTCGGCGTCTTGTAAATCACGTTCACATCCACCTCGACCGCATCCCCCACTTTCTTCCCGACGAACGGTTTGCGCACCTCCTCGTCCAAGCTAATCAGCCCGACGTACGCATCCTCGATTCGCGTATCATCCCCCTGGGTCAAAGTCCCGGTCAGCGCCTCGTCGTCCGCCACCACATCGACATCCACCAACTTCCCGAAACGACGCATATAATTGCTCCGGAAGCCTTTCCGCATCTCGTCGTTCGGTTCGATCACGTATTTCGTGACGCTGTTTTTCTTGTTCAACGCCAACTCGATCTCCGGCGCCAGCCCGATCTCGAAAACGAACTCGAAATCGGTGTCGTGTTCGAAATCCAGCTCGCCCTGCCGATCCGACGGCATCAGATCGCCCACCGTCGCCACCTCATTCTCCCGGACGTATTCGAACGCCGAGTCGGTAGCCTTCCGATAAGCCGTATCGGCCAACACCCCTTTGCGATACATCTTGTTGATGATCCCCATCGGCACCATCCCCGGCCGAAAGCCCGGCACATTGGCTTTGCGCTTATAATCTTTGAGTTGTTTCTCTACCTGTTCCTTGTAATCGGCCTCGCCCACGGTCACCCGCAACAAGGCGGTTTGGTTTTCCAGGTTTTCTCTGACTACGTTCATCTCTTTCAGCGTATCTTGTTTATTTTTATTTGCGTTAAGGAGAGGCAAAGGTAACGGATTTTTCGGGAATATCCGCCAAGTCTTTCGGTTCGGAGTCGGAATTCGGGGCAAGGGTTGGCCCGAATTCTTGCCGGGCGTCCCGGCCCCGGGGTGCCGCTCGGCACGCGAAAGCTGGAGTTGGCTCGGCAACAAGCTAAAACTGCCCTTACGCCGGGCAGGCGGTGCCTTCCGGCACTCGGAATTGGCCTGCCGGTGACAACCTGCATTGCCCGCGCGCTGGCGGATGTTGGCCAAACAACTCACGTTGTTTGGCCAAAATCCTACTCCAGCAGTCGCGCGCGGTCGAGCTATCCCGTTAAGCTGGCACTGGCCTCAGGCCAGCCGGGCCGCCTTCTAACCAAGGCCGAGAAAACCCCAACAAAAGCCCCAACGGGGCCTCGCGGTGAGCCGGCGATGCTGCGCATCGCTATAACGAGCTGCGAAACCCCAATAAACCGCAAACCCCGTACCCCGAAAAACCCTACCTCGACACCAGGTCGCCGCCACGCAGCGACCAGTCGTTGTCGAAGAAACCCGCCGTCTCGACCCCCTGCAAGCCGTCCTTGAGCATGTCGGCCCGGAAGACGACGATATCCGGAAAACCCGTAATCCCCGAGATGTAGTTGTTCGGCGCCGCAGCCCGCATCCCCGCCTGGCCCGTCGCCGTCACAACCCCCACCAACGCCTCGGCGAAATCCGAATGCGGGTAGACGAAGTAAGCCCCCAAGTCGTCACCCCGATACGAACGGTCGCCCAGCGAAACCTCGCCGCGACGCACCCGAATCGGACAAGAACCCAACAACCGACCCCAAGCCCGGTTGTTGTCCGCATTCCCGTAGAGCACCACATTCCGCCCCGGATACTTGGCCGCGCTGTATTCCGTGTCCGGAATCACGTCCACCGAGCCGTTCCCCCGGTAGTAGAAGGTCTCGGCATCGAACCGCGCCTTGGCCCGCCACCCTTCGCGGTCGGCCGGCGTACCGCCCGTGGCGTAGACGAAGACCATCCGGTTATTGAACGCCTGTTTGAACCCGCCGTAACGCCCGGCGTGTTTCTCGCTCGGATCGATCCGCTCCAGCACCCGCCACCGACCGTCGCGATACCCCACGACCGCCCGCCGATCGGTCGGCACCGTCAGCCGCTGGCCGTCGGCAAAAACGACATCCACCTCCGACGTCCCCGGCTTCAAGGCCGGCAGGTCGAGAGTCAGCAACCGCGCGTTCTCGACCGCCGTCACCCGGATCACCGTATCCCCCTCGCGCACCGCCCGAACGTTCGTGTAGCGATACGGACTCTCCTGCTGTTCGACCGTCAGCCAGTAGTCCTGCGACGAAATCGCCGGCGAAGCGGTGTAAAAGTCCACCTCCGTCACCCGATCCGACGTCGGAATCGAATGGCGCGCAAAGAATTCGAAAATCGGCGCCCAGTCCACGCTCGCATCCCCGAACCAGTGTTCGCCACCCGGAAACTCGTGGTAACAGAAATCCGTGTGGAACCGCCCCAGCATCTCGCGCATGATGTGGGCCTGCTCCGGCGGCACGACATTATCCGCCGAACCGTGGTGAATATAGACTCCCGACTGCTTCAGGTTGCGCGCCAAGGCCATCACACGCCCCGCCGACGCCCCCCGCTCGAAAGGTTCGAAACGCGGATCGCGCCGGTGCGTCTCATCGCCCCGGCCGCTCCCGTAGCCCGCAATGTCCGGATAACCGGCGCACGGCGCGATGGCCGCAAACCGAGACGGATAGGTGGTCCCCAAGAACCACGTCCCATGGCCCCCCATCGAGTGGCCCGTGAGGTAGATCCGCGAAGTATCGGTCCGGAAAATCCGCTGCGCATCGGCCAGCACCTCCAGCGCATCGATCCGCCCCCACTCTTCCCAGTTGAAGCCGAACGGACGCCGGTTGGTCGGCGCCACGATGTTCACCCACTCCTTCTGCCGATAAGCCCGCGCCTGGTTGCGCGCCTCGACCGACGCCCCGTGAACCGTCAGCACGAAAGCCTTGGCCGCCGTATCCACCCCCGGCCCCTGCGGCAAAGCCGGAGCCACGCTATAATACTGTACACTGCCGTCGATCCCGCTCACGAAAGTCCGTTCGTGGTGAACCGTCGCCGGCACCTGCCGCAGCCGAACGGTGACCGTATCGACCCGCTTCCCGCCCCGCAACAGCTCCAACCGCGCATCCACCGGCCCACTATACGCCGCATCGCCCGTAGCCGGAAGCCGGAACTTCACCTTACGCACCGCCATCGGCATCACATCGTCGGTCCGGTACTCCGCCGCCCGGCCCAGCGACCGACCCTCCGGCGTCGACAACACCGCCCGGATGCTCAACCCCTTGAGCGGACGTTCCGTCGCGTTCACCACCCGGATCGCCCCCCACTTCTCGTCCCCTTCGCCGGCGATCAGGTCGGGCAGCGTCAGGTCGCGCCGCGTGAATATCACCTCCCGGTCCGGCCGTACCAGCTTCGACTCCACCCGCCCGAAACGACCCGGCGTATAGACAAACTCGTTCAGCCCCTTCCGCACCCGAATCGGAGTCAGCGTGTACCCGAAATCGTAGTGGTCCCCCTCGTGCAGCTCGCCATTGACATAGGTCCGTGTCCCGCCGGTGGTCTCCAGCAGGGCGATCTCCGACCGCGGCGCCTCGTAAGCCGTATAGAGGTACGCCGACCGCATGTGCGGACTCCGGAAAACGCCGGTCGAATCGACCGCGATCGAACTCCAGACCCAAGGGGTCAGCGGCGTCCACCGCGCTCTCCGACCCGCCGCGGCAGCCTTCCGCTCGGCATTGGACTGGTAAGCCATCGGGGCCTCTTTCTGAGCCGGATAGGCATACCCGAGGCTATCTCCCGCCTTCGGGCTCCGGAAACGACCCGTAGCATAGAGCCACCCCACCATATCCTGGCCGTTGAACAAGGTCCCGGCACCTACGCCGCCCGGCAGCAAAAGACCCTCCCGGAAACGATGAAACACTCGCCCCTCGTCCGTCGTTTCGACCTTCTGCCGGCCGAAGATGGCGACGATATTCCCGTCCGTCGCACCGGCGCCGACCGAACGCTGCTGAGCCGCAGCCGGGGACGTCAACAACAGGAGGCCGCCCAACAGCAGGAGGCTTTTTTTCTTGTGAGTTGTAGTCATGGGTAGTTGGTTATAGCTATGAATAGTGATTGTACGGTCGAGCTCGGACTCTACGGTCGGTAAAAGTAACGCTTTTTCGTAAAAAAGCCGCGTCCGGTGCCGCAGGAAAAGACTCCCGGCACCGGACGCGGCCGTATCCGACAAGCACAAGACTGAGAAACGCTACTTTTTTTCGAAAGTCGTCGTGGTCTGCTGTTGCGACACCTCCTCGTACTCGACATACTCGCCGACCCCCCGCCGCACCTGATACTCGCTCCGGCGCGCGGTCTGCGTGACGGTCACCTCGCCCTCCCGGCGCCGCTTCCGCGCGTTGTTTTTGGCACCGCCGAAGTTGGCATAGAAGCCCCGGAACGACCCGTTGCCGAACGTCCCGCCCCCGTTGGACGAGCTGCCCGCCGCGGAGTCGCCCTCTCCGAAACGTTCCCGGAACTCCCGCTGCCTACGCGCCAGCCACCACCGCAGACTCCAGCGCCCCACCAGCCCCAGGAGCCAAAAGCCCAAAAACACAAACAATACGACGGTCAGAAAAGTAGCCATAATTCACCAAACGATCTGTAATTCGTTTTGTACCGGTACAAATATAATGCCGTTCGTCGTAATTTCCGATCCCTCACACCGGAACGAGGCCGAAAAAGAACAACTTCGGAGCGAATCCGACCCGTTTTTGCGGCCGGCAGCCTCGGGCCTCCGAGAATCCCGGACCGAGGCCTGACAAAACGAAACCTCCCAAAAGCACAGCGGCCGGGAGTCGTTTCACTGTCAGGTGAAACGCCCCCCGGCCGCCTCTGTTCTAACTTAAAATTCGACGAATCCCCTCCCGAAGACTACTTCTCAACCCGGCTGAACATATCCTTACCCACGCCGCAAATCGGGCAGACAAAATCCTCCGGCAGATCCTCGAACGAGGTCCCGGGCGCGATTCCACCCTCGGGATACCCCTCTTCCGGGTTATAAATCCAGTCGCAAACGTCGCATTTGTAGTTTTCCATGGTCTTAAATTTTTATAATGTGAATAATATGGTTACTTGAACACTCGCTTTGGCTACGGGAGGGTACTGTACCTTTTACCTACGGTTTCCTCGCTTTACTTCGGTATAATGTGCAAACAGTTTTTTAGCGACGGGAGGGTACTGTTCTCTTTGTGAACAAAGAGAACCAGAAAAACTTCAGAACGCATCCCGTTGGGATGCTTTGGCCGTGTCAGCCCGGTGTTTGGGTGGGGTTTTCCGGCGTGGCGCGATGAAGCAGTGATTACATTACGCGCCCGCCGAGAAAGCCCCACCCACAACCTTGAGGACTGCGGAGCCTAAGGCGTAGCGTATGCTATCTGAAAGTCTTTTGGGTACCTTTTCTTCAGAAAAGGTACGGTTCCGGCTCGTAGCCAAGGAACGGTTATACAAAAAACGTCTTATTTTCGGGTGACAAAAATTCCGGTATAGGTATGCGGCGTCAAAGCCCGCAACTCGGCCTTCACCGACTCGGCAACCTCGAGCCCCTCGACAAAAGCCGCCATATCCTCCTGCGTAATCCCCCGGTTGGTCCGCGTCAACGCCTTGAGCGCCTCGTACGGATTGGGGTACTTCTCCCGCCGCAGAATGGTCTGGATCCCCTCGGCCACCACCGCCCAGTTGTCGTCCAAATCCCGGTCGATCGCCTCGCGGTTGATAATCAGCTTCCCGAGCCCCTTCATCAGCGACGCCACTGCAATCAACGTATGCGCCACCGGCACCCCCACATTCCGCAACACCGTCGAGTCGGTCAAGTCACGCTGCAACCTCGATACAGGCAATTTTCCTGCCAAATGTTCGAAAACGGCATTCGCCAGCCCGAAATTTCCTTCCGCGTTCTCGAAATCGATCGGATTCACCTTGTGCGGCATCGCCGAAGAACCCACCTCGCCGGCCTTGATCTTCTGTTTGAAGTACTCCATCGAGATGTAAGTCCACATGTCGCGAGCCAGGTCCACCAAGATCGTATTGATCCGCTTCAGCGCGTCGAAAATCGCTGCCAAATTGTCATAATGTTCGATCTGCGTCGTGTACTGCGACCGCTCCAGCCCCAGCGTCCCGTTCACAAACCGGTTGGCGAACGCCACCCAGTCCACCGACGGATAAGCCACCGCATGGGCATTGAAATTCCCGGTCGCCCCCCCGAACTTCGCCGGATAGGGAATCGCACGCAACTGGGCCAGCTGCTTGTCCAGCCGCTCGACGAACACCCGGATCTCCTTCCCCAGCACCGTCGGCGAAGCCGGCTGACCGTGCGTATGGGCCAGCATCGGAACCCCGCTCCACTCATCCGCCAAACCGGCCAACCGATCCCGCAACTCGATCACAGCCGGATAATACACCGCCTCCATCGCCGCCTTCAAACTATAAGGCGTCGCCGTATTATTGACGTCCTGCGACGTCAGCCCGAAGTGCACGAACTCACGCTCATCCCCCAGTCCCAGCGCGTCCATCTTCTCCTTGATAAAGTACTCCACAGCCTTCACATCGTGATTCGTGGTCTGCTCGATGGTCTTCACCCGCTCGGCATCCGCCACCCCGAACGTCCGGTAAATATCACGCAGAGCCTCATACCGCCCCCGGTCGAAACCTGCCAACTGAGGCAACGGCAACTCGCACAAAGCGATAAAATACTCCACCTCCACCTCCACCCGATAACGGATCAACGCATACTCCGAAAAATACCCACCCAACTCCTCCACTTTCCCCCGGTAACGACCATCCACCGGCGATATCGCCGTCAATCGATTCAATTCCATAACTTTTATTTCTTTTTACACTGTGTCGTTTTTCGTCATTCATTGGGCCGGGAGGGTACTGTTCTTTTTGTGAACAAAAAGAACCAAAAAAACTTTCAGATAGCATACGCTATGCCTTAGGCTCCGCAGTCCTCAGGAGCATGGGTGGGGACGTTTGGCGGGGGCGCGCTGAGGTTCTAATGACGTTACGCGCCTCGCCGAACGCCCCACCCAAACACCGGGCTGACACGGCCAAAGCATCCCATAGGGATGCGCTCGGAAGTCTTTTGGGTACCTTTTCTTCAGAACCGAGCGGCGTGCCGAGAGCAGAGCGGGCTTGCACGCTTTGCCGAGGTAGCGCGAGGAAACCGAAGGTAAAAGGTACGGTTCCTGCCGATCATCAAAGAACAACAAACGACCTATTGAAAGAGACAAAGTTATGAAATAGAGTTATCTTTACCGCAGAAAAAGAGGGGAAGGATGATAAAAAAGATCGGATTGAGTCTGTTGAGCGCCGTGTTGTTGGCGTTGCCATGGTGGTGGAGCTGGGGCGGGTGGAGTTTGTTCGTGGCTTTCGTGCCGTTGTTCGTGTTGGGGGATATGCGTCCGCGGGGGTATTGGGCGTGGGTAGCGGCGGCGTTCACGGTGTGGAACGTCGGGACCACCTGGTGGGTGGGGATCGCAACGCCCGTAGCCACGTTCGGGATACCGGCCGGGAGCCTGTTTTTCACCCTCCTGCCTTTCATGATCTTCCACTGGTTCCGCACCCGAGCGCCGGAACCGATCGGGTGGGCCTTGTTCGTGACCTTGTGGATCGCGTTCGAGGCGCTGTTCATGAACAACGAAATCTCGTTCCCGTGGCTCACGCTCGGGTACGGGTTTGCCGAAACGCCGCAGGTCGTACAATGGTACGAGCTCACCGGGTCGTTCGGCGGATCGCTGTGGGTGCTGGTGGGGAACGTGCTGTTTTATCAGCTGTGGCGACGGCGGAGGGAACGGCCGTGGCGGACGGCGACCGTGGCCGGACTGTGGGTACTGGTGCCGGTAGCGGCGTCGCTGGTGCGGTATGCCACGTACGAAGAGGCGGAACGGCCGGTGCAAGTGGCCGTGGTGCAACCGAACATCGACCCGTACAACGAAAAGTTCGGCGGATTGACCACCACCCAACAACGGGACCTGATTCTGGACCTGGCGACCGGAGCGCCGCGGGAGGTGGCGTTCATCCTGACGCCGGAGACCGCCTTCGACGGCGATTTCTGGCTGAACGACCTGCAACGAAACCCGGAGATCGACACCTTACGACGATTCATGGGCCGTTTCCCGCGAGCTACTTTGGTAGCGGGGGCGACGACCCTGCTGCGCTACGACGAAGGGGCTCCACTCAGACGATGGACACGGACCGACCCGCTCTGGGGCATATCGTACGACGTCTACAACAGCGCCCTGGGCATCACGGCCGGCGAAACCGGCGTACAGGTCTACCACAAATCGAAACTCGTCGTCGGAGCCGAACTCTTTCCCTACCCGAAAGTCTTCGGCGCGCTGAAGTTCCTGGACATCGACCTGGGCGGCGTCTCAGGATCGCTCGGGATGCAGGACCGACGGTCACTCTTCGTCAACCCACAGGGCACACGCGCCGGAGTGGCCATCTGCTACGAGTCGGTCTACGGCGAACACTTCACGGAGTACGTCCGACGCGGGGCGCAGGTGATGTTCGTCATCACGAACGACGGATGGTGGGGCGACACGCCGGGATACCGACACCACTTCAGCTTTGCGCGGCTCCGAGCCGTCGAAACACGACGAGCCATCGCCCGATGCGCCAACACCGGCATCTCGGGATTCATCGACCAACGCGGCAACGTGATCGACTCCGCGGGCTGGGACCTACGAACGCTACTCACCGGAACGATCAACGCCAGCGACACCCTCACACCTTACGTCCGCAGCGGTGACTACATCGTCCGACTCTCGCTCCTGGTCCTCGGACTCTCGCTCCTCTACTACATCGCATGGAGGTTCCGAAAACGTTCCCTCCTACTCGATGACTAATCCTCCCCGGCTTAGGACGGTATTTAGCGACAAGCAGGAACTGTTCTTTCTACTTTCGTTACTCGTATTACTTTCGTGTAGTCTGCAAACCGGGCTTGGTGAACGGGAGGGTACTGTCCCTTTCTTGAAAGAAAGGGACCCAAAGAACTTTCAG
>CAJTNK010000072.1 GCA_910577885.1 uncultured Rikenella sp. | reverse complement strand
CTCCCGTCGCTAAAAAACTGTTTGCACATTATACCGAAGTAAAGCGAGGAAACCGAAGGTAAAAAGTACAGTACCCTCCCGCTCAAAAGGAGTCTATTGGCAAAATGAGAAACAAAGATAGGGAAATAATTTGGGAAAAGGGCAGGAAGGGTTCGGGGGTGGGGCCGTGGCATTGTTTTTGCGAGGGAGTGTGGGAGGGGGAGAGTCGGGGGGCGAGGGACGAAATGTCGAGTTATGAAAGAAAAGGGTCTCAGTCGTTTCGACCGTCGGATGATCGACGGATTGAATGTCTTGGTGTTGCTCGGGTCGTTGGCCATTATCGCGTCGTTGTCGTATGACATTCTGACGGTGGGTCGCTACAGGCCCGACAGCCCGATGACGCTCCATATCCAGTTGGCGGTCTGTACGGTATTCCTGCTGGACTTCCTGCTCCGCTGGGGGATCGACCCGCGGAAAGGACGGTTCGTGCTGCGGAACAGCTTGTTGTTGCTCTTCTCGATCCCCTACTTGAATATTATTCACTACACGCAGGTCGAAATCCCGCATGAGGTCCACTACCTGTTGGGTTTCGTGCCGCTGTTGCGCGGGGGTTACGGGCTGGTGATGATCACCGAGTGGTTCACGCGGCGGAGCGCTACGACCCTGATGGTCTCTTACCTGTCGATTCTGGCGGCCGTTACTTATTTCACGAGTCTGATTTTCTTCGTGGCCGAACGGGGCGTGAACCCCGCTGTCCAGACCTACTGGGATGCCCTTTGGTGGGCCGGTATGGACCTGACGACGGTGGGGTCGGAGATCACGGCGGTGACGACGGTGGGTAAGATTCTGTCGTTTTTTCTCGCTTCGGCCGGGGTGATGATGCTTCCGATCTTCACGGTCTATATCACGGACCGGGTGGTGAACAGCCGTTCGCAGCGGGCTCCTCGGGCTTCGGACCGTTCGGCCGCGGCGGAGACGGAGGGTTGAGGGGCGGGTGCCTTCGGGACGAAAAAGCGGGGGCGTTCCCCCCATGTTTGGGAACGCCCCCGCAGTGGTTTTCCGGGCCACGCGGCCGGTTATTCGCCCTTGACGGCGTGGGCCGGGTTTTCGACCGCCGCGCGGTAGCTCTGCCCGAGGACCGTGAACAGGGCGATCACGGTCGCCGCGAGTCCCGCCAGGGCGAAGATCCACCAGCTGAGGGTGGTTCGGTAGGCGTATTGGTTCAGCCACCCGTTCATGAGCCACCACACCGCCGGCACGGCGATGACGAACGACACGGCCAGCCACCGCAGGAAGCTCACGCAGAGCATCGCCATCACCTCGCGCACCGTAGCGCCGTGGACCTTGCGGATGGCGATCTCCTTGCGCCGGCGTTCCACCGAGTAGCTCACCAGGGCGAAGAGCCCCAGGCAGCCGATGAAGATGACCAGCAGGCTGAAGCTCAGCAACCGGGCCTGGAAGAGCTTCTCGTCTTTGTACATCCGGTCGAACTGCTGGTCCATGAATTCGAAGTCGTAGATCTCGTCCGGGAACATCTCACGGAACGTGCGTTCGATGTGTTTCAAGGCCGGTTCGATCTGCCCCGCCGCAATCCGGATATAGGGATTCCCGTTCCACGTCCGCACGAGTACCAGCGGCGTCACCCGTTCCGTCACCGGCTGGTGTTGGAAATCCTTGAACACCCCGATGTACTTCGGTCCCGGAATCTGCACCTCGGGCGCCACGGTGCGGATGTAGTCGGCGAACGACTCGTTGATGACCATTTGACCGGACGGCCCCCAGTCCAGCCGGTCGATATTGGTGTTCGACATGGAGTCGCCCTCGACCATCGGTACACCCAGCACATGAAGCGTATGCTGGTCGCCGTAGAGGTGTCTCGGCGAGAGTTGTTCCTTTTCGTTGATAGATATCGTATTCATCGATTGGACATCCATCGGATCCCCGCCCAGGAGCGACGCATCGATCACGGTCGGGGAAGTCAGCAGCTGCTGACGGAACGTGTCGAACTTCTCTCTGTACATATAGGGACCGGCATTCAGGCACACCACATTTTCACGGTTGTAGCCCAGGTCGAGCGTCGCGAGGTAGCGCATCTGCTTGTTGATAACCAGCGTCGCGGCGATCAGCCCGATCGAGATCGTGAACTGGAAGACGATCAGGGCGTTCCGCACGGCCGACATCTGCCGTCCGCCGCTCGATCGGTTGGCGATGGCGTCGAGCGGTTTCATGCGGGTGAGGGCGAGGGCCGGGAAGATCCCCGACAGCACCCCGCACACCGCCGGCAGCGCCACGAACAGCACCAGCAGCACGTCCCAGCTCAGCGAGAACGACAGCTCGCCCCCGAGCAGCATCGGATAGAGCGGCCGCAGCAGATGGGCCAGTCCGAGAGCCGTCAAGGCCGACACGAAGGTGATTAAGACCGAGTCGCCGATGATGAAGGCCACGAGGCTGCGACGGCTGGCCCCCATGATGCTCTTGATACCCATGGCGCGGATCACCTCGGTCGACCGGGCGGTGTAGATGTTGACGTAGTTGACGATGGCGATCCCCAGCACCAGTGCGGCGATGATCCCCAGCACGGTGAGCGCCCCGGGGTCGTACGTTTTCCCGCCCGTCATGGTCACCTCGGGCGAAAAATAACAGTCGCCGAAAGCCCGGACCTGCGGCAGATTCGCACCGCGTCGCTCGATTTCGCGGATGACATCCTCATTGTCCAAGGGACCGATCATCCGTTCCAATAGCGCCTGTCGGTATTTTTCGTTCAGCGTCGCCCCGTCTGTTCCCGGATGGACCCGGAAGTAACATTCGCTCGTCCACCGGCTCCATCTATCGTCCTGATAATCGGGCTGCCCGTTCATGATGTTGTTCAACTTCATGGTCAGAATCAACTCGGGAGCATAGAGCGAGTTCTCCGGGATGTCTTCAAAAACTCCCGACACGATCACCCGATGCGTGTTGTTGATTTCGATCTGTCGTCCCACCGCGTCGAGCGACCCGAACAGGTTCAGCGCCGCCGAACGGCTCAGGAGTCCTTTCGACGGGTCGGACAAGGCGTTTGCTCTGCCGCCGCCCAGCATCCGGAACGGGAGCACTTGCAGCAGCGTCGAATCCGCCATCATGGTATTCAGCGAATATCGCGTCTCTCCCTCCCGATCCGGTACCGAAACGGTCATCCAGCGCTGAGCCTGAACCCGCACGGCCGACTGCACCTCCGGAAACCGCTCGATCACGAACCGAGCCATCGGATCCGGGCAGATCGAACCGATCTGTTCGAGATCGACCTCGCACCGCCACACGTCGTCCATCGGCCGCTCGAAACAGGAGTCGTGACGAACCTGACCGACGATGAAGATATACATCACGATCACCGCCGCAAAACCGAAGGTCAACCCCAGCCAGTTGATAAAGAACGAAAACGGTCGGTGCTTTTTGGCCCGCCAGCTCTCCATCAGAAATTTACCTAACATAAGTTTGTTGTTGTTTTGAAGTTTGAATCCCTGTTTGTCTGTTCCCCCGCCTCGGCCTGTTTCGAATCCGAAAAACGTGCCAAAATAGCTAAAATATTGACAATTAATATTTTGTAATTTTTCAGAATTTGCGGAGTGTCCAAAAAATAGACACCGGGTGTCCATTTTTTGGACAGAACAGGAATCTAAGGTTTTTTAAAAACAACTGATAATCAATGTTTTGGTAATTTTGGCACGATTTCAGCATGGATTCTCAACCGGAACGATTAACACAACTCGAAACTTTTACAAACTTACACACACTCATCATGGAAAACACGGTATTGAACAACGAACCGATGCTCCGCATCGAAGATCTGAGCAAGTATTTCCGCACCGAAGAGGTCGAAACGATTGCCCTGAACCGGATCTCGCTGTCCGTTTCGCCGGGCGAGTTCGTGGCGATCATGGGACCGTCGGGGTGCGGCAAGTCCACGCTGCTCAACATCCTCGGTCTGCTCGACAACCCCTCGGAAGGAAAGTACTACCTGCTCGACAAGGAGGTGGGAGCGCTCAAGGAGAAAGAACGGACCTTGTATCGGAAAGGAAACATCGGATTCGTCTTCCAGAGCTTTAACCTGATCGACGAGTTGAACGTCTTCGAGAACGTCGAACTGCCGCTCATCTACCTCCGCATTCCGGCCAAAAAGCGCAAAGAGATGGTGAACGAGATTCTGAACCGGATGAACATCAGCCACCGGGCGGGTCACTTCCCGCAGCAGCTCTCCGGGGGGCAACAACAGCGCGTGGCGATCGCCCGGGCGGTGGTGGCTCAGCCGAAGCTCATCCTGGCCGACGAACCGACCGGGAACCTCGACACCAAAAACGGGCAGGAGGTGATGACCTTGCTGTCGGAGCTGAACCGCGAGGGGACCACGATCATCATGGTGACCCACTCGCAGCGCGACTCCACCTATGCGCATCGGGTCATCAACCTGCTGGACGGCCAGATCGTCGATAGCGTCAAAAACAACCTCTAAAACAACGGATCCGTTCAGTCGGATTGTGTTTTGTGACGGGCGGAGAGCTTCCCTATTTGGGGAAGCTCTCCGTTTTTTTTGTTTTCGGGGGGCGTTGAGGGGTTGGAGAGTTTTAGGGGGTTGTCGGGGTTTCGCTGCTCGTTCAATAGCAAAACGAAGTTTTGCCGGTCCCGCCGGGGGCCCCATTCGGGGCTTTTACTGTGGTTCTCTTGGTTTAGGCTCGTCCTCTGCGGCCGCCGCCCGCGCAGGGCAGTCGAAGCAGTTTGCAACCGGTAGGCCCGGTTCGCGTGCCGAGCGGCACCCCGCCCGCCTAAAGAGGGATTTCAACCGTTTTGCGAAAGCAAAATCGATTGAAATTCCTCTTTAGGCGGGCGACCGAAATAACCTATCACGCGGACAAAAAATGCTTGCGGAGAAGACCCGCGCGCCTGGGGAAATCCTTCTGTTTCAACTCTTCGTTGAAACGGAGTATTTCCCTCTTAAGGCGTGGCACGCGGGGTTTCTCTCTGCATTTTGCGATGCAAACCCAGAAAAAGCCCCAGTAGGGTGGTCGCCCGCTGGGATTTCATCTCGGTTGTGCTCTCGCACAACGAGCGAAATCCCTTTTAAGGCGGGCGGGCGACCAGGAACCATTCTGCGACTGCGCTCCCGCGCGGGGTCGCGTGCTCGCGGCGAGCGGGCGATGCTGCGCATCGCTGGGGCCTCCGGGCGAGAAAAGCGGGCAGAGACAACCCCAGCAAAACGCCCTGTGGGCGTGTCGAGCGGCACCCCGGAGGCTGTACAACCCTTGCGGGGGCTGACATTCCGGACGATTGGAACCGAGATCCTGAGGTTCCGGATGTTTTATCTGAACCGTTTCGGAAAAAATTGGTTAATTTTGTGGCGTCGGTCGGTGCGACCGTCCGGCGGATTAACCACACCAACGAAGATGGGAAAAGCTTACGAAAGATTCCTGGCGCGACAAGCTGCGCTCGAGAAGCAATACGACGAAAAGTACTACGAAAAACAACATAACCGCGGGAAACTCACCGCTCGGGAGCGGATCGACCTGTTGTTCGACGAAGGGTCGTTCGAGGAGGTCGACGCCTATGCCACGCCGGCGGCCGGTGGCGGGTTCGGAAAGTCTACCAATGCCCTCGGGGATGGTGTGATTGCCGGGTATGGGACGATCGGCGGGAAATCGGTCTACGCTTTTTCGCAGGACTTCAACGTCCTCGGAGGGTCGCTTGGTTCGGTGCATGCCGCCAAGATCGTCAAGGTCCAGAGCATGGCCTTGAAAACCGGGTCGCCGCTGATCGCTTTGATCGACTCGGGCGGCGCGCGGATTCAGGAGGGGATCACGAGCTTGAACGGTTATGCCAATATCTTCCGCCAGAATGTCCTCTCGTCGGGAGTCATTCCGCAGATCTCGGCCATCATGGGGCCGGCGGCCGGGGGGGCGGTTTACTCGCCGGCGTTGACCGACTTCGTCTTTATGACCGAGTCGACGAGTTACATGTTCGTCACCGGACCGGACGTCGTGCGACAGGTGCTCAACGAAGAGGTGACGGCCGAAGAGCTGGGGGGGGCGACGGTGCATTCTACGCGGACCGGGGTGGCCGACTTCGTTTTCAGCGACGACGAAAATACGATCAAGGGGATCAAGATGCTGTTGTCGTTCCTGCCGGCCAATAACATCGAGAATCCGCCGTTCGTGGCTACGGAGGATCCGGCCGATCGGGCTGAGGAGGCTTTGCTGGATATTGTGCCGGACGATCCGGATAAGCCGTACGACGTGTTGGAGGTGATCCGCATGATTACCGACCACGGCCGGTTCTTCGAAGTGGGGGCCGGACATGCCCGGAATATCGTCACGGGGCTTACCCGGATCGGGGGCTATGTCGTGGGGATCGTGGCCAACCAGCCGAAGGTGATGGCCGGAACGCTGGACATCGACGCGTCGGTGAAGGCGGCGCGGTTCATCAACTTCTGCGACAGTTTCAACATTCCGATCGTGACGTTCGAAGACGTGCCGGGCTTCCTGCCGGGGACCGATCAGGAGCATGAAGGGATTATCCGGCACGGGGCGAAACTGCTCTACTCTTATACCCGGGCGACGGTGCCGCGTATCACGGTCATTCTGCGGAAGGCGTACGGCGGGGCCTACATCGTCATGAACAGCAAGGGGATCGGCGGAGACTTCTGCTATGCCTGGCCGACGGCCGAGATTGCCGTAATGGGGCCGGACGGCGCTACGGCGATCCTCTATCGCAAGGAACTCGCCGAAGCCGAAGACCCCGCGGCGCTCAAAAAAGAACTCTCGGCCAAGTATCGCGAAGAGATCGCAAACCCGTATGTGGCCGACGAAAAGGGATTTATCGACGAGGTGATCGACCCGCGCTTCACGCGCTCGAAGATTATCAACGCGCTCAAAACCCTCGAAAAGAAATCGGTGAGCATGCCGCGGCGGAAACACGGCAATACACCGCTTTAAACCTTAAATTACACGATTTAAATAGTCCACTTTTTTCTACAACCGTTCTTTAGCTACGAGCCGGAACTGCCGCTTTTTGAAAAAAGCGGCACCAAAAACTTTTGAGCTAGCATACGCTATGCCTTAGGCTCCGCAAGCTAATGCTCTGGCCCGTTGTTGGGGTGGCACTTTTTGTGGACGCGCTTAGGCTGCGAAAAACCTTAGGCGCGCCCACAAAAGGCCACCCCAAAAGAAAGGCCCCAAGGCTCTTGACTACGGCAGCCCATGGAATGCGAAGCATTCCCGAAAGTTTTTTTGGTTCTTTTTGTTCACAAAAAGAACAGTACCCTCCCGTCGCCAAAGAATTTGGTTGAAGAGAAGAAGCGAATCTATTAAGAATAGAGAGAAATTATGATAAAATCGTTACTGATAGCGAATCGCGGGGAGATCGCGATACGGATTTGTCGCACGGCGAAGCGGATGGGGATTAAGACCTATGTGATTCGTACGGCGAAGGAGCCGAATGCCGTTTATTTGAACTTTGCGGACCAGGTGATCGACTTTCCGGAGACGGACGGGACCACGCCCGAGTTTTTGGACATCGACAACCTCGTGAAGTTGGCGGTGGACCATAAGATTCAGGCTTTGCATCCGGGGTACGGGTATTTGTCGGAGAATGCGGAGTTTGCACAGAAGTGTACGGATGCCGGGGTCAAATTCGTGGGGCCGCCGGCCAAGTTGATCAAGGACATGGGCGATAAGATCATCGCCAAGGAGATCGCCGCACGGAACGGAGTGCCGATGTTGCAGGGGAGCGAGGGGAGCGTTAAGGATGTCAAGGAGGGGGTGAAGATCGCCAAGAAGATCGGTTATCCGGTGATTATCAAAGCCGCTTCGGGCGGCGGGGGGCGCGGGATGCGGATCGTGCACAAGCAGAGCGAGATGGAGCGGATGTTCCATGCCGCTTCGTCGGAGGCACAGAGCGCGTTCGGCGATCCGTCGGTCTTCATTGAAAAGTACCTCGAAAATCCGAAGCACATCGAGTTCCAGGTGGTGGCGGATGCGCATGGGAATGTGGTGCACCTCGGGGAACGGGAGTGCTCGGTGCAGCGGAAACACCAGAAACTCTTGGAAGAGGCTCCGTCGTCGGGGTTGGATGCGACGCTGCGCAACAAGATGGCGCGCGTGGCGGTGAAACTGGCCAAGGGAGCGGGGTATGAAAGCTTGGGGACGGTCGAATTCTTGTTGGACAAGAACAAGAACTTCTACTTCATGGAGATGAACACCCGGATCCAGGTGGAACACCCGATTACGGAGGCGATTACGGGGCTGGACTTGGTCGAACTGCAGTTGCGGATCGCTTCGGGCGAAAAACTGCCGATCAAGCAGAGCGACGTGAAACTCAACGGATGGGCGATCGAGTGCCGGATCAATGCCGAGGATGTGCAGGCTAATTTTACGCCGTCGATGGGGACCATTCGGCAGCTTCGACTGCCGCAGGGGGATAACATCCGGATCGATACGGGGATTGTGCCGGGGTCGGAGATTACGCCGTGGTTCGACTCGATGATCGCCAAACTCATCGTCCACGGGAAGGATCGCAAACAGGCCATCGAACGGACGCTGTCGGCTCTGGAGCGGTTCCATATCAAGGGGGTGAAGACCACCATCCCGTTCTGCAAGGCGGTGTTGCACAACGAGGCGTTCTGCAGCGGGGATTTCGACACGTCGTTCATCGAAACGAAGCTCGAATCGCTCGTCTACCGCGAACCGGACGAAGAGTTGATGGCGGCGATGCTGGCGCTGTACCAGTACACGCATGAGATGGTGCCGGACGTTGGGCCGGAGACCGGCATCGACCCGTGGGTGCTCAACCGGCGGATCCGGAACTTGTAATCATCATCATCGATCCTCTTTCTCAGGCTATTGAAACTATGACACCGAAAAAAACGACCAATACGACCAAACTGATTGCTCTGAATACGGACACGAACGCGGAGTATGAGTTTTCGGTCAAGAACAATTACGAGTACCGGTACCAGAAACGGCCGATCCGGATCGACCTGGTTCAGGAGGCGGACGGGGTGAATGTCTTGTCTTGCGACGGAATGCGGTATCCGTACGAGATTACGCAGCAGAGCGCCAATACGTACAGCATTACGCTCAACGGGGTGAGCTACAACTTCTCGATCGAGACTCCGTTCTCGCTCAGCCGGAAACGGATGCTGGCGGCGAAGGCGGGTTTGTCGAAGAAGGAGGTCATCAAGGCGCCGATGCCGGGCAAGATCCTCGACGTGTTCGTGACCGAGGGACAGACGGTGGGGAGCGGTGAGGCATTGCTGGTGTTGGAGGCGATGAAGATGCAGAACACCATCTCGACGCATATGAAAGGGACGGTGACGAAGGTGACGGTGGTGCCGGGGAAGACGGTGGGGAAGGACGATGTGTTGATCGAGATCAAGGCGGAACATTAGCCGCTGCTGTATTTACGGTAGCGGTGAGGAGTGCAAGCGCGCGCCGTCCGGAAGTCCGATGCGGACTGTTCGGGCGGTCGTGTTGCGTTTAGCGCGGTCGTGTCCGGGGCTGTTGGGGGGCTGCCGAAAGGGTGTAGCGATGCGTAGCATCGCCCGTCCACGGGACGTGGGGCCTGCCCGGCCCGAGGGCAGTTCCCTCCAGCCCCGCGCGCGACTGCTGAAGTAGGAACTTGGCCAAACAATGAAAATTGTTTGGCCAAGTTCCGCCAGCGCGCGGACGAAGGCTGTTTTTCTCATCCGGATGGCCATGCCGGGTGCCGGAAGGCACCGCCCGCCCGGCG
>CAJTNK010000071.1 GCA_910577885.1 uncultured Rikenella sp. | reverse complement strand
CGCGGGGTTTCTCACTGCATTTTGCCACGGGAACCCAACAACAGAGGTCGCCCGCTGGGATTTCATCTCGATTGTGCTCTCGCACAACCGTTGAAATCCCTCTTTAGCGGGCGGGCGACCTAAACACCGTCTTCGACTGGCCTCAGGCCGGCCGGGCCCCGCGTGCTCGCGGTGAGCCGGCGATGCTACGCATCGCTAGGGCCATCCGGGCGAGAAAAATGGGCAGAAACAAGCCCCGCTTACGCCACGGGGGCGGTGCCTTCCGACACCCGGTATTGGCCATCCGGCAGAGAAAGACCACCAAAACCGCATCCGCACAGGCCCAGGCGAGAAACCGTTCTACAGCCCGGCAGGTCCCACGAGCCCCCAAAAAAGCAAGCCCCTTTCCCGCAACCGCAGAAAAGAGGGCCTGAACAAACAGAGATCTCCTGAAAAACCCCGCCCTACGCATCGATATTGGCGTACTTGGCATTCCGCTCGATAAACTCGCGCCTCGGCGGCACATCGTCGCCCATCAGCATCGAGAAAATCCGGTCCGCTTCCGCCGCATTCTCGATCGTCACCTGCCGCAGCATCCGAGCCGCCGGATTCATCGTCGTCTCCCAGAGCTGCGCGGCGTCCATTTCACCCAACCCCTTGTACCGTTGAATGCTGACCCCCTTGTTTCCGAACTCCTCAACGGCAGCGAGCCGCTCTTCCTCGTTCCAGCAGTACCGCTTCTGCTGACTCCCCTTCTTGACCAGGTAGAGCGGCGGCGCGGCGATAAACAAGTGGCCTTGCTGAATGATATCCGGCATCCGGCGGAAGAAGAAAGTCATAATCAACGTCGCAATGTGGCTCCCGTCCACATCGGCGTCGGTCATGATAATCACCTTGCCGTACCGCAACTTGCTCAGATTGATAGCCTTGCTGTCCTCCTCGGTCCCGATCGTCACCCCCAGCGCATTGAAGATGTTCTTGATCTCCTCGCTGTCGTACATTTTGTGGTCGGTGGCTTTTTCGACGTTCAGGATCTTCCCGCGCAACGGCAAAATGGCCTGAAAAGCGCGGTCCCGTCCCTGTTTAGCCGTCCCGCCTGCCGAGTCCCCTTCGACCAGGAAGATTTCGGTGCGTTCCGAATCCCTCGACGAACAGTCGGCCAGTTTACCCGGCAGCCCCGATCCCGAGAGGACCGTTTTGCGCTGCACCATATCCCGGGCCTTCCGCGCCTCGGTACGCGCCGTGGCAGCCAGAATAACCTTCTGCACAATCGCCCGGGCATCCTTCGGATTCTCTTCCAGGTAGTTGGTCAGCGCGGCCGACACAGCCGTATCCACCGCCCCCGCCACCTCCGAGTTGCCGAGTTTGGTTTTGGTCTGCCCTTCGAACTGCGGTTCGGCCACTTTGACCGAGATGATCGCCGTCAACCCCTCGCGGAAGTCGTCGCCGCTGATTTCGAATTTGAGTTTGGCCAGCATCCCGCTGTCCTCGGCATACTTTTTCAGGGTCCGAGTCAGCCCGCGCCGGAACCCCGTCAAATGCGTCCCCCCTTCGATCGTGTTGATGTTGTTGACGTACGTATGCACATTCTCGCTAAACCCCGTATTGTACTGCAAGGCCACCTCGATCGGCACCCCGTCGCGCTCCCCGGCGATATGGATCGTCTCTTCGATCAGCGACTCGCGCGTACCGTCGAGGTATTTGACAAACTCCTTGAGCCCCTCCTGCGAGTAGTAGTTGTCGTGTCTGTACTCGCCCGTCTCCTCGTCTTTTTCGCGTTTGTCGGTGATGTTGAGCCGAATCCCTTTGTTGAGATAAGCCAACTCCCGGAGCCGCGAGTTCAAGGTGTCGTAATTGTAGAGCGTAGTCTGGGTAAAAATCTCCGCATCCGGTTTGAAGGTAATGGTAGTCCCGGTCCGATCCGTCGTTCCGATCACTTCGATATCCCCCTGCGGCACACCACGGCTGAACCGCTGCCGGAATATCTTCCCCTGCCGATGCACCACCGCCTCGAGGTCCGTCGACAAGGCATTCACGCACGACACCCCCACCCCATGCAGCCCCCCCGAAACCTTGTAAGAGCCTTTGTCGAACTTCCCGCCGGCATGTAAAACCGTAAGAACCACCTCCAAAGCCGATTTTTTCTCTTTCGGATGGTAGTCCGTCGGAATCCCGCGCCCATCATCGCTCACCGTAATGGAGTTGTCCTCATTAATCGTCACATCGATCGTCGTACAGTATCCGGCCATCGCCTCGTCGATCGAGTTGTCCACCACCTCGTACACCAAGTGATGCAACCCCTTCTCTCCCGTATCGCCGATGTACATCGACGGCCGCTTGCGCACCGCCTCCAACCCTTCGAGCACCTGGATGCTGCTGGCCGAATATTCGCCGTTGTTCTGTTGCTGCTGTGTTTTTGCTTCTTCTTCGCTCATACTGTCGTCAAGTTCGATAACTTGCAAATATAGGATTTTTCCGGAATTTGCACAAAGGTCCGCCCCGTTATTCCTCGCCGTACCACGAAGCGTAGGTCAGGTAGTGTTCGGCATTGAGGGTGATCATGCGGTGTTGTTCTTCGGGGGTGAGGGTTTTGACTTTCCGGGCCGGCACCCCGGCATAGACGCTCCCCGCCTCGCATTCCTGACCGGAGAGCACCACCGAACCGGCCGCGATGATCGTCCCGCTGTGCACCACGGCTCCGTCGAGCACCACGGCTCCCATCCCGATCAGACAGTCGTGTTCGACCCGAGCTCCGTGTACCGTGGCGTTGTGTCCCACCGAGACGTTGTCGCCCAGCTCGACCACCGACCGCCGGTGGAGGGTGTGCAACACGGCGCCGTCCTGCACATTGACCCGGTTGCCGAGCCGGATCGGATTGACGTCTCCGCGCAACACGGCCCCGTACCAGATCGAACAGTCGTCGCCCATGCGGACATCGCCGATCAGAGCGGCGGTTTCGGCCAGGAAACAGCGCTCGCCGACTTCCGGCGAACAGCCGTTCAACGTACGAATCAATGCCATCTTGTTTTTTCGTTTAAGTTAACAACCTGTATGTCCAACACCTCGCCGCCCCGCACGACCGTCACGCGGTAATGCCGATCGGGCGTACAAAAATAAGCATCGCGCTGTCGTTCGTCCAACTCCTCGATCGCGTGTCCGTCGAGGTGCGTGACCCGATCGCCGTTCCGAAACCTCCGCCGGGCCCTGCGCAAAAAAATCCCTTTCGCCGACCCGCAAAACCGGATCGGGAAAAAGGATTTTCAAGATAGAGGATTTGCCGCGACGACCGCCCTTGCCGCCCCGGCTGCGACGGCCGAAAGCCCCAGGCCCCGGCCACCCGCGCGCACGTGTGTAACTATCCGATCACCCGCGCACACGGGAGTGCTATTGCGCCTTCCGGGCCGTCGTACTCCGCGCCGACGGCGCCTTCGAGCGACTCTCAGCCTTCGGCGCACGTTTTTCCGCCGTCGCCGTCGCCTTTTTCGCCCCCGCAGCCGAAGCAGAGGCTTTCTTCGCCGCGGCCGAAGCCGTTTCAGCCGAGGCATCCCCCTCCTCCTCCGCCGCCCGGAACGAGGTCATCCCCGCCGCCACCAACGCGTTGTACCACTGAGCGATCTTCTTGATGTCCGAGTTGTGGACCCGTTCTTCGTCGTAGTCCGGCAAGGCTTCGCTCATGAACTTGCGCAGTTCGTCGGGGGTCGACTTCGAGGTCAGCGCCACCGCCTTCCCCGCGTGGCGGTCGTAAATCGCCTGGAACACCTCGCCCAGCGCCACTTCGGTGTTCTGCGTGAAGATGGCGATATCGCCCAAGGCACTCACTTTGGTGGTCCCGCCGACCATCGTCCGCCGACCGTCGGCCAGCGATTCGACGATGATGCCGCCCTTGCCCTGCGCCACGAACCGGAACAGCCCCGGCGTCCCCGAGATAGCCAGAATCTCTTTTAATTCCATGATAAACTGTAGGTATCTGATTAGTGTGTAAAACGGTTAAACGATTCGACGGCAAATGTAGGCAAAAAATCCGAACCGCTCCGCCCTTATCGCTCCGCCCGCTCCTCCTCTTCCCGCGCGGCGCGACACAACGCGGCGTGAAGCGCCACGACCTGCGGCACCAGCAGCCTCCGGTCGTCCGCCGTCACCCGGTGGTCGGCATACCGCAGCCTCTGCTCCTCGTCCATCTGTGCCCGGACCCGGGCCAGGGCCTGTTCCGGCGAGGCTCCGTCGCGCCGCACGACGCGTTCGATCCGCACCGCCAGCGGCGCGGTCACGACCACAATCCGATCCATGCGGTCGGCCGCCCCCGACTCGATCAGCACCGCAGCCTCCTCGACCGCATAGGCCGGTCGACCGACCGAGCGGCGCTCCAGCTCCTCGACCCAGGCGTCGAAATCCCGTTCCACGGCCGGGTGCACCAGCGCATTCAAAGCCGCCAGCCGCTCTTCGGAGCCGAAGACCCGCGAGGCGATGTAAGCCCGATTCAACTCCTCTCCGTCATAGGCTTCGGTGCCGAGGAGGTCGACAATCCCGCGCCGCAACGCTCCGTCGGCCACCATCAAGGCCTTGGCCCGGAGGTCGGCCTCGTAGACCGCTCCGCCCATCATCCGCAAGAGGCGGGCGACGGTGCTTTTCCCGCTTCCGATGCCGCCCGTGAGCCCCACGCGCAGCAACCGGCCTTGGCTCCCCCCGGTGGTCATCGTCGGGTGAAGAAAGGTTCGACGAACTGCGGCTCGACCCGCACCACCTCGGTTCCGACCGGCAGCGAGTCGATCCGCACGGCGCATTTGCCGCTCTGCTCGCCCCGCACCGCCGTATAGTCGACACAGGCATGAAGCCTCTCTTCGCGGATTCGCTCGTAGTCTCTGAGCGGCACGTTGACCACCACCCGCACCCGGGAAGGTACGATCGTGGCCATCATCCCGGCCGGAATATTTTCGACCCGGACGGGTAGTTCGAGCGTATGTTGGGTGAAGGGCACCACCTCGGCCCGATAGGCGGCCTGCCGGTCGGAGAGCAACAGGCCCTCGGTCTGTTCGAGTTCGATGCGCCCGGCGACGCTCGTTTTCTGCTCCTCGTAGCGTTTCGCGCGGGTGTAGACGGCCTGCATGGTGTCCAGCAAGGCTTTGGGTCCGCGGACCTCGACCGAATCCGGGTCGAGCCGCACGCCTCCGACCAGCATGTACTGGCGGGCCGTGCCGACTTCGACGCGGCTGCGGACCGGCATCCGCCGGGCCTCGACCGGCGAGACGTCGATCACCAGGGCGGTGTCCAGAATCTCATGGATGCGCAGCTCCTTGACTCCGGCGGCCAAGGCGCCGGTGAGCGAGGCCCGGTCGATGCGGAACCTGCGGTCGGAGCCGCTCACCGGCACGAGCGTGAGTTGCGACATGGGGATCGCCACCCGCTCGCCCATCCTCATCTTGTAGGCCATCAGCCGGCTGCCGAAGCCCTCGACTCGACACGCCAGTTCGTTGCGCGGCCGTTCGATCCAGAGGCGGGACGAGAAGTCGTTCTGCACCTCGACCGGCAGCAGGATTTCGGTCGTATAGCGGTCGCCGAGCTTGTCGCCGTACCACAGCAGGGCGGCGATCAGCAGAAAGACCCAAAACGAGGGTCTGATATAGTTTCCGATACTCTTGTACTTCATTCCGAAGATCAAAGGTAGCACTTTTTTCGGGTGTTCGCCCCCAGGAAGACTCGATCGAATCTCCGGCCCGTCGGCCGCCGCTCTCCTCCGCGCCCCTTCCCTCGGGGCTCGTCCTGTTCCAGAAAGACAAATATCTGCAAATTTTGGAGTGCGTTTTTTTTTTTTTGCCAAACGCCCTATCTTCGCGGGCGATTTCTTCGAAATGCAAACTCGGAGGCTATTCTCGACTGGCTCTCCCAACAAGAGCAGAGGCTATTCTCGACCGGCCCCTGCAGCAGGGGTGTGCCCGCCACCGCCGAACGCGCGCGCAGACACTCCCCCGCAACGACGCGCACAACATCATTCATTATTAATAAACACACGTATGAAAAGAGCCTTCCTGAGCGGTTTGCAGGCCTTACTGGTCACCGGTTTGCTCGTATTGGTGGGATGTAAACAAGCGGAAAACTCCTTCCTGGAAACCGGGATAAATGCTCCGGACCGTTTCCCGATCTACCTGACGCCGGCGGATTACAACAGCGAAAACACCTATTATCTGTTGAACGACGACGAGTCGCCGGACGTCTTCTTCGATAAAAGCCAACGGAACTTCTCGACCCTGAAACCGGTTCAGGTCACCTTCGACGACGCCAGCTATACGCTGCAGGTGCGTTTTTACAGCCCGCGGGCGCTGCCGAACGTATCTATCTGGGCCAAGATGGACGGCTATGACGAAGAGTTCAAACTCCTCTCGCTCGAAAAGTTGGAGGCGTTCCAGCAACTTCGCGTGCACCTTCCGCTCGATACGGAAGATATCACGGCCATGACCCGGAGCGGAAAAACCATCAAGATCATGGCCAACCCGCACCTCTCGGCCGCCAACTTCACTTTCACGGTCGAGAGCGACTCGCCCTACTGGCAGACCCTGAAGAGCATCACGGTGGACTGGGACGTCTGGTTCGGCCGCTACGACCCGAACCACCAGAACTGGAAATATCCGCTCCACGCCTGCCATGCACGCGAAGGGGTGGCCTTTGCCTTGAACCTCACCTACATGTTCTCGACCTCCGATTTTGCCGACAAGGTGAACGGCTGGGGTCCGCTCTATAAGGACGGCAACCGGACCCCGGTGGACCGGGCAGCACTGATTCAAGCCGCCCGCAACCGACGCGGTATCTGCTACGGGCTGGTGAGCGGCAGCGTAGTCGGCCTCGGCGGGGGGAACACCTTCGGGCTGGCCGAATACGTCTACTTCGGCCACTATGCCGACGACGACGCCTGGCCGGAGACCGCATTCCACGAATTCAGCCACATCCTCGGCTTCGGCCACGCCGGGAACATGACCTACTACCCGACCAAAGAGCCCGGCTTTACCGTTCTCGGCTGCGAACTGTACGAAAAACTGTGCCTCGAAAAGCGGATGCCGGTCTACTCGCGCCGCTTCCTGCACAGCCGGAAGTCGAAAACCACCTATGCCGGTATCGCCGGTTCGTACCACAAATCGAAACACATCATCGAAGACCCGGAACTCGACGAAATCGACGGCGGTCTGATGCCGCAGGGGACGACCGACCTGCTGGGCAACGGGGGCGATCCGGTCTCCTTCACGCTCGACCATACGGCCGTTCCGGGGGCTGCGGCGGCTACGTTCCAGCCCAAAGACGCCTTCGTCTACAACGACACCCTGTACGTGGTGAACGACGCCGACAAGAACTACAGCGTCGAGCTCTTCAACATCGCGGGCGGGAAGCTCACCCACCTGAAGAGCATTCGCGAGTGGACCCGCCTGGACGGTTCGGCCGGCACGTTCAACGACCGTCCGAACGGCGTCCTGCAAGCCAACGGCCGCATCTACGTGACGCACCACGGCAGCCGCACCGAAATCTTCGACGCCCGGGACCAGAGCTACATCACCTGCCTCGGAAACGGGAACTGGGGGAACGGCTCGGGCCAGACCGTCCATGCTTATGACGCTGTGGCACACAACGGGCTGGTAGCCATCCACGACAAACGCAAAGTCGTCTTCCTCGAAGAGGCGATGATCGGCCGCATGGAACCGCTCCAGCGCATCACCTGCACCGAAAACGTCGGCGAAACCGAAGGAACTTACGGCATGGCGGTCGATACGGCTACGAACACCCTCTACTCGACCCATCCGAGAAACCGGATCGACCTGTTCGATCTCACGCAGATCCGCGAAAGCATCGAACTCAAACGGTCGAACAGCTTCGAGTACAAGAACTCGCCCTATGCACTGGATTTTTACGACGGGCGGCTCTTCGTCAGCTCGAACGGCGACGAGAAGTTCTGCGAAGTCGATCCGAAGACGGGGACCATTCTGAAAAACCACACCACCATCGGCGGCATCACGCTCCAGGCGCCCGAGAAGTTCTGCATCCGGCGCGGCACGCTCTTCATCGTGGACCGGGTCAAAGGCGGCATGAAACTCTACGCCATCCCGATGAGCCAGCTGCAATAAGGCGCGTACTCCCTTCCCTCCGCGGCGGGGGGAGGGAGGCTTTCGAAAGACTAACGAAACACTCAAAAAAGACAATCATGAAATACAACATCCGGCATATTCTTTTGAGCCTCGCCCTCGGCGCACTGTTCGTCCAGTGTTCGGACGACGAAGCGGCCGGCTGGAAGGACACCAGCGGCGACAATTACAAGAGCTTCTGGTACTACTCTTACGAGCAGGAGAACCTCCTGACCCACGACACCGTAGGGCTGGCGGCCGGCAAGTTCATCCCGTACACCGTGGCTCATCGGGGTGACACGCTGTTCGTGGGGAACAACGTCGACAAGGAGTGGAGCCTGATCCTCTTCGACCAGAAGACCAACCGGCCTTTCCGTACCTTGACCTCGTGGACCGCAAACGGAAAGGAACAGAAGTTCAACAGTCCGATCGAAGCGATCGTCGTGACTCCGACACGGCTCTACGTGGCGGAACGTCAGTCCTACATTCACGCTTTCGACCTGCCGGATCTGAACTACATCGTCAGCATCGGCAACGGCCAATGGGCCGGACCGGTGTTCCAGGCCCAGGCGGTGGCGGTCAAAGAGGGTCTGATCTATGCCCGCGACAAGAACGGCCAGGTGAGCGTCTACAAAGAGAGCGACGCCGTGCCGGAAAAGGCCGGGAAGATCAACCGTTACAAACAGGTCGGCGGCGGCGGGCCGAACAACGGTTTCGCACCGCACTACATGGAATTCGATGCCGACGGGCGGTTGATGCTGACGGACTACGAAAGCAAGACGATCCGGGTGCTCGACGTCGCACAGATCAACGACGAGCTGAAAAACGGAACGGTGATCGACCTGGCGGATCAGGCTTGGACCTTGCCTTTCAAAGCGAAGACCTTCGCTTCGTGCACCGAACGCATCTACGCTACGGGGGATAACAACGCCATCAACATCTACGATCGCGAAACGAAAAAGTGGAGCGAAAATACGGTCAAAACGATCAAAGGATTCGCGTTCGGCCAGCCGGCCAAGATCCATGCTCAGGCCGACGACACGTTCTGGATTTCGGACCTCCAGAAGCAAGCCTTGGTCAAAATGACGGTCTACAAGGGTGAAATCCGGGAGTTCTCGCGGATCAACGACCGTATTGTCCGGGTCGAAGCGGCCGTGACGACCAAAGGGGCGGAATCGTCGGAGCCGTTCTATGTGGATATCCTGACCCACGAGATCGTTGCACCGGAAACGATCGGCGAGTAATCCATGCGGGCTCCGGAAGGGGCGCAGCTCCTTGGAAGGGGCTATGCAACACAAAGAAAGGCGAGGAGAAATCTCCTCGCCTTTCTTTGTGTCTTCCTCTCTCCTCCGGGAACGGAATCCCCCTTATCCAACAGGCGTACTCAGCCTGTTTCAAAACCATTCCCCGCTCTCCTTCTGTAGTCCTACTTAGAAAGTATAACGGATCTTGAAAGCCGCCAAATCCCACTGCGAATGCGGCGTGAAGTTGATATTCGGCTTATAGTCCACCGCCACGGCAATCGGCGCCTGGGCAAACTTGTACTCGAACCCGACTGTCGGATCCAACCCGATCGCAAACTCCGAGGAGCTGTGTTTTCCCAAATGCAAAGCCCCGATATTCACCCCACCGCCGGCATAGAACTTGAATCCCGTGACCAGCGGCACATGGTACTGGTAAACCGCCGAAAGCATCACCCCTTTGCACGGAATATTGTATCCGGCCTGCGCTTCGATGGCTCCCCGTTTCCCGATAAAATGCTTGACACCGAAGCCCATATCGGCCCCGAGATTGACACTGACAGCCGTTTTGTAATCCTGAGCCGACGCGCTCTGCCAGCCCACCAAAGGCAACACAAGGAAGCATGCGGCAATGAGTTTTTTCTTCATAAGATGAAATGTTTAACGTGCAATGATGTATCGTCAAATATCATACAAAAATGGCAGAAATCCAAGCTTTTCTTTGCATTTGTGCAGGAGAGCAGGCGGATTTTTGAGGGCAGATTTAGTGGTGCGTCAGTC
>CAJTNK010000070.1 GCA_910577885.1 uncultured Rikenella sp. | reverse complement strand
CTCCCCGAGAGGGTTGGGCCCGGCCTGGCTCGAGGGTAAAATCCGCCGCGCCCACCGGGCGTTTTGCCGGCCATTCGGGCGAGAAAGCCGAAGCCCAAGAAGCGGACACTGGAACTGGCCACCGTCAACGCCCAACTGTATCCGCTGTTGCCGACGCTTAAGGCCGACACAGCTCGGTTCGAGTGCCGAGCGGCACCCCGGGGCTGGGCTATAGGGTCACCGGGCGTTTTGCTGGGTTTTTCTTTGCCAAGTCTCTTCTTTTCTTTGCCAAGTCTCTTCGAACAGCACTCGGTATTACCCTTCCGGCCGCCAAAACCAATTTGCGTGCCGGGAGGCACCGGTCAAAGTCCGTGCGGTACCGTGGTGCGAACCGCGGAAAATCGTTAACTTTGTTCGCACCATGGCAGAGATTATCGAAGGTATCGTAACGAAGAGCACGGGCAGTTGGTATGCGGTGCTCGATGCGGCTACCGGCCAGACCGTTCGGTGTCGGATTCGGGGGGTGTTCCGCCTGCGGGGCAGCCGGACGACCAATCCGGTGGTGGTCGGCGACCGCGTCCGGGCCGAAGTCGGGGACGACGAGGGCGATAACGTCATCGTCGAGATCCGGCCCCGGACGAATTATATCATTCGGCGCGCCTCGAACCTCTCGCGCGAGAGCCATATTATCGCCGCCAACATCGACACCGCTTACCTGGTCGTGACGCTCGACCGGCCGGCGACCAGTACCGAGTTCATCGATCGTTTTCTGGTCACGGCCGAGGCTTACCGGATTCCGGTCGTGATTCTCCTCAACAAGGTCGACCTGCTGGCCGACGAGGGTTGGCCTGAGGCGATCGACGCTTTCGAGCAGGTCTACCGCAGCGCGGGGTATGAGGTGCTCGAGGTCTCGGCCAGGTCCGGCCAGGGGGTCGACGCCCTCCGCGAGCGGATGCGGGGGCGGACGTCGCTCTTCTCGGGCCATTCGGGGGTCGGGAAGTCGACCCTCGTCAACGCCATTCAACCGGGTTTGGGGCTCAAAACCGGAGCCATCTCGGACTATCACCACAAGGGAAAACATACGACCACCTTCTCGGAGATCTTTCCGCTCACGGGGGGCGGACTCCTGATCGACACGCCGGGGATCAAAGGCTTCGGACTGGTGGACATCGCGCCGGAGGAGCTGGCGCGCTACTTTCCGGATCTTTTCCGCCGGGCTTCGGAGTGTCAGTACTACAACTGTACCCACACCCACGAACCCAATTGTGCGGTGATGGCGGCCGTGGCGTGCGGTGAGGTGGCCGAGAGCCGCTATGTGAGTTACCTGAAAATGCTGGAGGACGACGACAAGGATGGGAAATACAGAAAATAACACGGACTATTTCAAAGAGAACGGCCTGCCGACCAAACAGCAGCTGCGCGACCTGAATGCTTCGTTGCAGCCCGGCGATGTGCGTCCGGCCGCGGTGGAGGGGGCGGATGCCGAGCGGCCGGAGCGGGAGCCGATCGACGCCGTGCGGCGGAAGATCGGCTGTCTGCGGGAGTTCGTCTTGCCGGAACGCTACGAGAGCTTGACCGGACGGCTCGACCACCGCACGCGCTACCTGGTGATGTGTCTCGAGGATATTTACTATCCCCATAACGCCAGTGCGGTGATTCGCAGTTCGGAGGCGTTCGGGATCCAGGAGCTTCATGCGGTGGAGCATACCGTGCGGTTTGCGCCCAACAAACACATCGTCCGGGGGACGGACCAGTGGCTCGACATTCGGAAGTGGACGGATACGCCGGCTTTGGTGGGTCACCTGCGGGAGCGGGGTTACCGGATCGTGGCGACGGCTCCGCCGCGGCCGACGGAGGAGGTCGACGGGCGGCGTGTGAACTTCACGCCGTCGACGTTCGACGTCCAGGCGGGGCCTTTCGCCCTCTTCATGGGCACCGAAAAGAGCGGTATCTCGGACTGGCTGGCGGACCAAGCGGATGCGATTGTCTCGATTCCGATGGTGGGGTTTGCCGAGAGTCTCAACATCTCGGTCTCGGCGGCGATCGTGGCGCAACGGCTCGCCGAACGGGTCCGAGACCCTCGGAACGCCATCGCCTGGCAGCTCGACGACGAAGATCGGGACCGACTGCTGCTCCGGTGGCTCTGCCACTCGGTCCGCGACTGGCGCCAAATCCTGCAACGCTCTGGCTGCTAAATGATTCGCCTTTTAGGAACCGGGAACTTTCTGAAGCTCTTGCTTTGCCCGGTCATTGGCTACTGTATGGTACTGTTCTTTCTTTAAAAAGAAAGAACCAAAGAAATTTCCGAAAGTGCTTCGCACTTTAAAGCCATCCGGGTCACAAGGTTCTCCGCTCGTTCGTGGGCCGGGAGCAGCGGGGGCGCTATGAGTTTTAGCTCGCATTAAGCGCCCCCACTGCCCCGGCCCACAGTCGGCGAATACTGTCCCGAGATAGAGTTAGGATGCGCAAGCATCCTCGAAAGTTTTTCTGGTTCTCTTTGTTCACAAAGAGAACAGTCGAATACGGTTGCTAAAAATCGGATAAAGAAGAGTTGTAAATTTGGGTTATTAAACAGGGGAATAAATTAGTAAAGACATAGAGGGATGATTAGGAATTTGTGGTTTGATATGGGCGGGGTTGTTTTCCGTCAGGATTCGGAGGAGGCTTTTGCGCGATTTCGGGCGGCCGGGATCGATCCGGAGCGGTATATGGGGGCGTATGGTCAGAAGGAGTTTTTTCTGGATCTGGAGAGCGGTCGAATCGATCGGGAGGAGTTTTGCCGTCGGATGGCACGGGCCGCGGGGAGAGAGGAGGTGGAACTCGACCAGGCGCGGCATTGTTGGTTGGGTTTTGTACGGGACGTGCCGACCGAGCGGTTGAGGCACTTGTTGGAGTTGCGGAGGGAGTATCGGCTCTGTCTGTTGAGCAACACCAACCCGTTTGCGATGGAGTTTGCCCGGAGCGACCGTTTCAGCACGGACGGGCGGCCGATTACGGACTATTTCGACCGTCTGTTCTGCAGCTATGAGATGGGAATTTGCAAGCCCGATCCGGAGTTTTTCCGGCGTGTGTTGGCGGCCGAGGGGGTGCGGGCCGAGGAGACGGTGTTTGTGGACGACAGTCTGAAGAATGTTCGGGCGGCCGAGGAGGTGGGGATTCGGGGGCTGCATGTGGAGACCAACGCGGAGTGGTGGGGGCCTTTGACGGAATTATTACAGGAATCGGAGCTTTAGGTACACAGGGTATGGAGATACTTCGTAAACAGTTTTTGCGCCACGTGGGGCAGACTTCGCCCTCGCCGCTGATGATCGAGGTGGCGCGGGCCGAGGGGATCTATTTTTATGCGCCCGACGGGAGGCGGTACGTCGATCTGATTTCGGGCGTTTCGGTGAGCAACGTCGGTCACGGGAATCGGGAGGTGGTGGAGGCGGTGTGCGCACAGGCACGGGACTATATGCACGTGATGGTGTACGGCGAGATGGTCGAACGGCCGCAGGTGAACTACGCGGCGGCGTTGGCCGAGTTGCTGCCGGCGCCGCTGGAGAGCGTCTATTTCGTCAACTCGGGGGCCGAGGCGGTGGAGGGGGCGCTGAAGCTCGCCAAACGATACACGCACCGGACGGAGATCGTCTCGTTCCTCAACGCTTACCACGGGTCGACGCACGGCGCGATGAGCGTCATGGGGGGTGAGGATTTCGTGGGGGCCTACCGGCCGCTGTTGCCGGATACCCGAAAACTGCGGTACAATGCGTTCGAGGATCTGGCGCAGATCACCGAGCGGACGGCCTGTGTGCTGGTCGAACCGGTCCAGGGCGAAAGCGGGGTGAGGCCGCCGGTGCCGGGGTTTTTGGAGGCGTTGAGGGCGCGTTGTTCGGAGGTGGGGGCGTTGCTGATTTTCGACGAGATCCAAACCGGTTTCGGACGCACGGGCGAGATGTTCGCTCTCTCGAAATACGGGGTGGTGCCGGACATCCTCTGCCTGGCCAAGGCTTTGGGCGGGGGGATGCCGCTCGGGGCGTTCGTCTCCTCGGGCGAGATCATGGCCGGTTTGCAGAGCGATCCTCCGCTGGGGCATATCACGACTTTCGGGGGGCATCCGGTGTGCTGTGCGGCGGGGCTGGCGGCGTTGAACTATATCCGAAAGCACGATCTCGCTCGGCTGGCCGAGCCTAAGGGGAGGTTGTTCGAGGAGTTGTTGGCGGACCATCCGGCGGTGTGCGAAATCCGGCGGAGCGGCCTGTTGCTGGCGGTGGAGCTGGGCAGCTCGGAACGCTTGTACCGGGCGATGGAGCTGCTCCGGGAGGCGGGTTACCTGTCGGACTGGTTCCTGTTCTGCGACACGGCGTTCCGCATCTCGCCGCCGCTCACGATCACCGAAGAGCAGGTGCGGGCGTGCTGTGCGGAGATTCGGGCCGGGGTGCTGGATAAGCTTTGATCTTCATAAGCTGCGGTTTTTACCAGCGCGGGCGCCGCTGAGCACACGAGGTTTTGGCGGCCAGAAAGGTAATACCGAGTGCCGGGAGGCACCGCCCGCCCGGCGTAAGGGCGGCCCGCGCGGCCTGAGCGCAGTCGAATACGGTTTACGGTCGCCCGCCCGCATTAAAGAGGGATTTCAAGCGTTTTGCGTAAGCAAAATCGATTGAAATCCCAGCGGGCGACCGGTGCCGCTCGGCACTCGAAGACTGGGCTTTTCTTTGCAAAGCCCCGCTGGCGGTGACTCGCCGTTTCTCGCCCGGCAGGACCGGCTGGAGGTTTTACCGGCCTGTCGGGCGAGAAAAACAGTCATTGCCCGCGCGCCTAGGGAAATCCTATCCGATAAACTCTTCGTTTATCGGCTTGATTTCCTCCTAAGGCGTGGCGCGCGGGTGCCGCTCGGCACTCGAACCGGGCTGTGTCTACCCTAACAAAGGCCCGTGACGCGAACGCGTCCGCCGCGGGGGCGCGCCCATAGGGCGTCTTATTGGCCATTCGGTGGACCTCGTGTGCCGAGCGGCACCGCCCTATTCCTACAGCCGAAAAAGAAAATCCCACCGAAAGCTCGTGAAAAAGTTTTCGGTGGGATTGTTTCTAACGTAAACCAGCGCCTCAGTTCGAGAAGGTCAGGCCGGCGTCCGATGCGTCCACTACGACCGGTTGCTCCTTGTTCACGCGGCCGCCCAGGATCTGTTTCGAGAGCTCGTTGACCAGGTTGCGTTGCAGCGACCGCTTGATCGGCCGTGCCCCGAACTGCGGGTCGAACCCGTCTCGGGCCAGCCATTCCACCGCCCGGTCGCTCACCGCCAACTCGATGCCGCTCTGGGCCAGCATCCGCGTCAGGGCCGTGATCTGCAGCTGGACGATTTGCCGCACATCGTCCAAGGTCAGCGGAAGGAACATGATGATCTCGTCGATCCGGTTCAGGAACTCCGGCCGGATGGTCTGTTTCAGGAGCTCCATCAACTCGTTTTTGGTCGTTTCGATGATCCCGTCCCGTTTCTCTGCCGCCATCTCCGCATCGTTCAGGCCGTCGAACCGTTCGTTGATAATGTGCGATCCGATGTTCGAGGTCATGATGATGATCGTGTTGCGGAAGTCCACTGTCCGACCCTTGTTGTCGGTCAGTCGACCGTCGTCCAACACCTGCAGCAGGATGTTGAAGACGTCCGGATGGGCTTTTTCGATCTCGTCCAGCAGGACCACCGAGTAGGGCTTGCGCCGCACCGCTTCGGTCAGCTGCCCCCCCTCGTCGTAACCCACGTAGCCCGGAGGCGCTCCGATCAGTCTCGAGACGCTGTGCCGCTCCTGGTACTCGCTCATGTCGATCCGCGTCATGAGGTTGGCGTCGTTGAACAGGAATTCGGCCAAGGCCTTGGCCAGTTCCGTCTTTCCGACCCCCGTGGTGCCGAGGAAGATGAACGACCCGATCGGTTTGTGGGGGTCCTGCAACCCGGCCCGAGAGCGTCGCACGGCGTCCGAGATGGCCCGAATAGCCTCGTCCTGGCCGATGACCCGCTTGTGGAGCTCGTCTTCCATGAAGAGCAGCTTTTCGCGTTCGCTGGCCAGCATCCGGCTCACCGGAATCCCCGTCCAGCGAGACACCACGCCCGCAATATCTTCCGCATCCACCTCTTCTTTTATCATCGGGTTGTCGTTCTGGTTCTCGCCCAGTTGCGTCTGCAACCGTTCGATCTCTTTCTGCGCCTCCTCGATCTTGCCGTAGCGCAGCTCGGCTACCCGGCCGTAGTCGCCGCGACGTTCGGCATCGGCAGCCTCCAGCTTGTAGTTGTCGATCGCCTCTTTTTCTTTCTGGATCCCCTCGATGATGTCCCGCTCGCCTTGCCACTTGGCGCGCAGGGCGTTGCGCTGCGAGTTGAGCTCCTCGATCTGCTGGGTCAGCTCCTCGACCTTGCGGTCGTCGTTTTCGCGGCGGATCGCTTCGCGCTCGATCTCCAGCTGACGCACCCGGCGGTCCAATTCGTCGATCTCCTCCGGCACGGAGTTCATCTCGGTCCGCAGCTTGGCCGCCGCCTCGTCGATCAGGTCGATCGCCTTGTCTGGCAGAAACCGAGAGGTGATGTACCGGTGCGAGAGTTCGACGGAGGCGATGATGGCTTCGTCCTTGATCCGCACTTTGTGGTGGTTCTCGTACCGCTCTTTCAGCCCCCGGAGGATCGAAATCGCGTCCGGTACGGTCGGTTCGTCGACCATCACTTTCTGGAACCGACGCTCCAGGGCTTTGTCCTTTTCGAAGTACTTCTGGTACTCGTCCAGCGTGGTGGCCCCGATCGCCCGCAACTCGCCCCGTGCCAAGGCCGGTTTGAGGATGTTGGCCGCGTCCATCGCCCCTTCGCCGCCACCGGCACCCACCAGCGTGTGGATCTCGTCGATGAAGAGGATGATTTGGCCGTCGGAGTCGATCACCTCTTTCACGACGCCTTTCAGCCGCTCTTCGAACTCCCCTTTGTACTTCGCCCCGGCGATCAGGGCCCCCATGTCGAGCGAAAAGAGCTGTTTGTCGCGCAGGTTTTCGGGTACGTCGCCGTCCACGATCCGATGGGCCAGCCCCTCGGCGATGGCGGTCTTCCCGACGCCCGGCTCGCCGACCAGGATCGGGTTGTTCTTGGTCCGCCGGGTCAGGATCTGAAGCACGCGACGGATTTCGTCGTCGCGGCCGATCACCGGATCCAACCGACCCTTACGCACCTGTTCGATCAGGTTAACGGCATACCGACCCAGCGAGTCGAACTGCTGTTCGTTGGTCTGGCTGTCGACGGTCGTCCCCTTGCGCAACTCGCGGATGGCGGCGATCAACTCTTTCTCGGTCGCCCCGGCGTCTTTCAGCAGCCGGCCCACGTCGGCCAGCCCCAACAGAATGTGCTCCGGAGTGACGTACTTGTCCCCGAACTGGGTCGTGGCCTGCATGGCGCGTTGCATCACGCGGTTGCTGTCGTTCGAGAGGTACGGTTCGCCGCCCCCCTGCACCTTGGGCAGACGGCTCAGCTCTCCTTCGACGGCTGTCCGCAGCGAGGAGAGGTTCACGCCGACCTTGTTCAACAGGTAGACGCCGATCGAGTCCTCTTCGCGCAACAACGCGCTCAGAATATGGACCGGTTCCACTGCCTGTTGCCCGCCCGCCACAGTCCGGTTCACGGCCTGTTGGAGCAGCTCCTGTGCTTTGATGGTTAAATTGTTGGTTGTCATAGTAATATATGCTTTTTTATCCTGTTGTCTGTTTTTGGGTTTACGGGAGGGTATTGTTCTTTCTTTAAAAAGAAAGAACCAAAGAAATTTCCGAAAGTGCTTCGCACTTTAAAGCCATCCGGGCAACAAGGTTCTTTGCCGCTCTTTTGGGGTGGGATTCTTTTTGGGCGCGCCTGAGTTTTAGTTTGCATTAAGCGCGCCTAAAAGAACCCACCCCAATGAAACGGGCGAACACTGTACCGAGATAGAGTTAGGATGCGTGAGCATCCTCGAAAGTCTTTTTGGTTCTTTTTCTTCAGAAAAAGAACAGTTCTATCCCGTCACCAATCACGGAATTACAGGTAAAAAGATATCTTGCAAACACCTTGCCAAACGACCTGCAGACTGACATTCTGTCAGGCGGCGGGGAGTTTGCTGCGCCCGTTAAGCGATACGCAGTATCGCCCGCCCACCGCGGGCACGCGGGGCCCGGCCGGCCCGAGGCCAGTTTCAGCTCGACCCGCGCGCCGCGCCTTAAGGAGGAAATACAACGGTTCAACGTGAGTTGAATCCGATGGATTTCCTTGGTGCGCGGGCAAAGAATATTCGCCAAGCCAGACGCTTCGCGTCAGTCGCCCGCTGGGGAAATCCTGTTGGAACAATTTACATGGTTCCAACGTCTTTCCCTTTTTAGGCGGGCGGGCGACGGTCTTGCTTGAGGGTACTGTTCTCTTTGTGAACAAAGAGAACCAGAAAAACTTTCGGCGATACTTCGTATCGCATGACCGTTCTTAGATATCCTATGGGCAAAGAATAAACGCAAATAATCCTATCTTTGCCGTATGAAAAAAGGGTTGTCGATACTGGCAGGAATCGCGTTGTGGGCGACCGGGTGCGCCGAGCGGGGCATGTTCGAGGATATTCATGTGCGGCCCGATGTGTCGCTGCCGATCGGGCGGGTCGTGGCTTCGGATTCGGCTCTGTTTGCGTTGGCCGATTTGGACGGCAAAATGGCGGTGGGCGAGGACGGGGTGTTGATGTTTGTCGACAGCACCGAACTGGCTTTGTCGAAACCGGGTGTCGGGACGTCGCTGGTCGAGGTGCCGGTACAGAATTTCGGGCTCTACAAACTGATTCCGGCTTCGTTGCCGGTGGTGGGCGGCTTTGTCGAGCTGCCGGAGGGGCAGGTGACGGAGACGTTTGCGATGACGGGGTTGAATGGGGCGGAGGTCGATACGGTGGTTTTTCGCACGGGGAGTTTCGTGGTGCGGGTCGAGGGGCTCGAGGGGGTGACGGGGTATGATCCGAGGGAGTTGCGGATCGAGGTGCCGAACCTGTTGCGGGACGAGCAGCCGGTGGTGTTGACGGCGGGTGTTCCGGTGGCGCTCGGGCCGGAGTACAAGTTGGTGCCTGATGCGGGGAATCGGATTCGGGTGCGGTTCTCGGGTCGGGTGCCGCGGATGGCGGCTTTGGACGGGGAGGTGGCGGTGGACGGCGGAGAGATCGACTATGTGGCCGGTTGGTTCGGTCGCAAGGAGATCAGCCGGGTGTCGCGTGTGATCGAGGTGGAGGGGATGGGCGAGTTTGCGCAGAATGCGGAATACATCCGGTTCGACCGGCCGGAGGTGGTCTTCTTGCTCAAAAACGAATACAATGCGCCGCTGATGGCGGAGATCGAGTCGCTGCAGGTGAACGGCGTGGCGGTGGAGCTGAAACCGGGACGCGCCGGACAGCTGATGTGGGTGGCACCGCAGGCGGTGACGCGGGTGGTGCTCGGGAACGAACAGACGCTCTCCGAAAACGGCTTGACGGAGGCGCTGACCAAGGATTTCACGGAGTTGTCGGTGGAGGTCCGGACGTTGCTCAATCCCACGGCGCGGGACCTGAAGGATCCGTTCTACGAGGCGCCGACGCACAACAGTATGTATGCGCAGGATACGTTGGGCGGAGCTTTCCTGATCGGGATTCCGATGGAAGGGGTGATGGATCGGGTGGCGTTCGACCAGGAGTTGGAGGTGGACCTCAGCGGGCTGGACAAGGAGAAAATCAGTTACGAGAACTTGACGCTCGCTTTGTCTGGGACGAACGGCATGCCGCTCGGGCTGTCGATCACGGTCGCGGTGGAGGATACGGTGAACGGCGTTTCGACGCTGCTGTTCGATGATCCGGTCCGTTTTCCGTCGTCGGAAAACAACCTCGCGCCGGACGATCCGGGATTCAAACCGGGGGTGGTGGACGGTTCGAACCTGATTGTGCGTTCGTTGTCGGCGGAGCGGATCGACCGGCTGCTGGAGGCGGACAAGCTCACGCTGCGGCTCACGGCGACTACCCTCGGCGCAGAAGAGCGGCAGGCGGTAAAGATCTACTCGCCGTCGGAGCTGAATCTGCATATCGTGGCGGGGGCGAAGCTGGACTATACGATCGGGGGTAAGTAGTGCGTTTGCAGAGGGGGAGCTTGGCGGGTTGGGTGTAGCACTATGCAGTTTTGAGCGCGCGGACGAAGACGGTTTCTCACCCGAATGGCCAGTAAGACGCCCTGTGGGCGCGCCTCCGCGGCGCACCCGTTGGGTGTTTTGTTGGGGTTCTCTCTGCCTTAGTTA
>CAJTNK010000069.1 GCA_910577885.1 uncultured Rikenella sp. | reverse complement strand
TCTCCCCGAGAGGGTTGGGCCCCGACGGGGGACTGGGAGGCTTCGTCCCGGGGCCGGGCGGCTCTCTCTATTTCTGGAGGCAACGCAACTGAAGACCGTTTGCACGGTAACTGTGACTGTTCGGATTGATGCCCACGTAATTGAAGTCCAGGAAGCGACTGAAATCTCCGGCAAGCGCACACATCCAACTATACCCGATATCGCCGACGTTCCACAACGTGCCGTAGAATGCATGGCGGTAGCCCGGGGCCGGGCCGCTCGGCACTCGAACCGGGCCTGCCGGGCGAGAAATTTTTGGAGAAAAAACCCAGCAAAACGCCCGTCCAGGAATAGAAGAAAAAACTGACAAAACTTTATACCCAACCTAAAATGAAAACAAAACAGACGATTTTCACCTTTGCCGCCGGCCTGCTGTTGTTCGGCGCAGGAAGCACCGTTTCGGGAGCCGAAAAAGCGCTCACCAAGGCCGCTGCCGAAGCACAGACCCGGGCATTCACAACGGAACGGCGAGCGCAACTGCGCGAAGCGTTGGCCGAGGAGTGGGCCAACCATGAATTTACGAACGGCGAGTACCGGATGCGTTTTTGGGACACGATCTACGGGCCGAAAGAGGTTCCGGAGGGCGGTCGGAGTCTTTATATTTCGTTGCACGGTGGCGGGGGTGCTCCGGCACAGGTGAACGACGGTCAGTGGGAAAACCAGAAACGACTCTATCGTCCGGCGGAAGGGCTCTATTTCGTGCCGCGCTCGCCGACCGACACGTGGAACATGTGGCACCAGGAGTATATGAACGATTTTCTGCGTAAAACGATTGCCGCGGCGGTGGTTTTCGAAGGGGTGAACCCGGAAAAAGTCTACATCCTCGGCTATTCGGCCGGCGGGGACGGGCTGTATCAGCTGGCGCCGAGATTGGCCGACCACTGGGCAGCGGCTTCGATGATGGCGGGCCATCCGGGTGACGCCCGGCCGGAATCGTTGCGCAACCTGCCTTTCGCCATCTTCATGGGCGGTCAGGATGCGGCTTACGATCGTAACTCGCTGGCGCGTCAGTACAGCACGACACTGGATCGGCTCTCGATCGCCGAGGGCGACGGGACCTACCTCCACGACACGCACATCTACGAGGATTGCGGCCATTGGATGCTGCACCGCGACACGATCGCCTTGCCTTGGATGGCGCAATTCACGCGAAACACCTATCCCAAGCGGGTGATTTGGGTACAGGACGACGTCCTGCGCGACAACTTCTACTGGCTGGGGGTTCCGGAACTCCACCGACGGGCCGGAGCCAAGATCGTAGCGGAGATCAAAGGACAAACCGTCCGGATCGAAGAGAGCGACTCTCCGGTGGTGCTGGTGGGTCTGAACGACACCCTCCTGGACCTCGACAAACCGGTCACCATCCTCCTCGGAGACCGGCCGATTGCCACGAAACGTTTCCGCCGCACGGCCGCAACACTCTCCAAACCGCTGAATCCGAGTGTCTACAGCCTCGATGCCCCCTACCCGGTGATCTTGAAAATCGAAAAGAACGCGGCTGTCAAAACGGGAGCTACCGTTACCCAGTTATAACCCCCGGTACTCTTTACTCTGTAACTATTCATTAGCTACGGGCTGAAACTGTTCTTTTTGTGAACAAAAAGAACCAAAAAAACTTTAGCAAAGTGCTTCGCACTTTAAAGCCATTCGGGTCACAAGGTTCTCCGCTCATTTGTGGGCCGGGAGCAGTGGGGCGCTCAAAGGTTTTGCTTACATCAGAGCGCCCCGCTGCCCCGACCCACAGCCGGCAGACACTGTACCGAGATAGAGTTAGGATGCGTAAGCATCCTCGAAAGTTCTTTGGGTCCCTTTCTTTCAAGAAAGGGACAGTACCCTCCAGTTACTAAAGAATAATTACAACGAAAAAGAGTACCAGGAGAGTTAAGCCATATCTTTGTAGAGGTCGATGTCTCCCCTTTCGGCGGCCCCGTGAATCGCGGCCAGGCGCGCCACGACCGGTGAAACGACCTCCAGGACATCCGTAATATACCGTTCCGTAGCGGCTACTTTTTTTTCGGCGGCGGGTCCCTCTTCGGGGAGGGCCGTTCCGCGGAGGCGGCACAGCATCACCGAATACAAGGCCCGGAAACAGACCTCCATATCGCTGAGTTCGGCGGCGGCCATATCGCTCTCTCCGGCAATGGCCGCTTTGAGTTTGGGCAGTTCGGGCGCGAGTGCCTCATAGACTTTGTCATATCCCTGTTCGCGTCCTACGGGTGCTCGGAGGAGGTGCAGGTGCAGGTCGTTCAGATCCGCAATCAGGTGTAACGTATGTTCCAAGTGTCCGGCTTTCTCCTTGCCTTCGGTTCGGAGCAGGTTGACCAGGTCCATATACCAGAGGAAAAGGGTCTGTTTTTGTTCCTGTTCCAAGTCTTCGCGCGGGTCGACGAGCGTGGTGTAGATCCGCTCGGGCGAAAATTCCAGCGCCCGTAACATATCCTCTAACTGCCACAGGTAGAGGATATATTCTGCCATATTTTCGCTTCTTTTCTGTTTTGCGGTAAACATATTATACGTATTTCAATCAGGTTTCGTCATCTGTTTTTCATCCTTTCGTTCTCTTCCCCTTCCTGGAGCGCCCACAGGGCGTTTTGCTGGAGTTTTCGCCACCGGATTTTCTTTCTATCCCTGGAGGCAACGCAACGGAAAACCGAATGCACGGTAATTACCGTCCTGCGGGCTGATTCCTCCGCAGTAGAAGCTCAAGTGGTGAACATTGGAACCCGTGAACGTCGATGCCCAGCTATACCCGCCGTATCCGACGTACCACAATCGGCCGTAACCCCGATCGCCCAAAGCGTCGCGGAAGCCCGGGGGTGCTCCTTATTCCTGGAGGCAACGCAACGAAAAACCGTACGCACGACCGTAGGGAGTCTGCGGGCTGATTCGGGTGTAGCCGAAGTCCAGGTAGTAGGCATCGCCTCCCGACGCAGTTGACGACCAACTGAATCCGTCGTAGCCGACGTGCTGCAACTTGCCCGCGCCTCCTTGTGCCATTCGATACCCGCTGTCGCGGAAGCCCGGGGCCGGGTGCACTCGGCAAAGACCACTGGCGTCGGCCGAGAAACTACTCCGCCGCCTTGCGGGCCGCCGCCAGCGGGGAAGAGCTACGAGCTCCGTCGAGTAGCCGCACCGCCCGGGGTGGCGGAGGCTCGCGCACTCCGTAGGAGTGCAGATTCCCTACTTGCAACCCAATACCCGGGCGACCGGCCCGAAAAACCGCTCAGCCCCCACAGTAATTGGCCGCGCGCTGGCCGTGTCTATCCCAACATTTTTTGTCCGCGCGCCTTGGCGATTCATACTACATTCGGCTCACGCCGAAGTAGGTAAATCGCTCTTAAGGCGCGGCGTGCGCACCCTTCGGGTGTTCTACTGGCCTGCCGGTGGCAACCTGCATTGTCCGCGCGCTGGCGGATATTGGCGAAACAACTCACGTTGTTTCGCCAATATCCTACTCCAGTAATCGCGCGCGGGCCGAGTTATCCCGACGAGCTGGAACTGCGCTCAGGCCGCGCGGGCCCCGCTTACGCCGCGGGGGCGCGCCCAAAGGGCGTCTTATTGGCCTGCCGGACGAGAAATTTTCCGAGAAAAACCCAGCCTTCGAGTGCCGAGCGGCACCCTGACGGGAGAGAAAAACCATCCCAAGCCGCGCGGCCCCCCTATTCCATCTCCGCGTCGTCGTCAAACTCCGCCAAAAGCTCTTCGATGTCGCGCCGCTCCTTTTTGGTGGGTCGCCCCGCGCCCCGGTCGCGCACCGCAAAAGCACCGGCACGGGCCATTTCGAGTTTGAGCAGCTCCTCCGGCGGCGTCACGTCCTCGATGTAGCGCGGGACGTTGCGAGCCGGCTGCCGGTTGGCCACCAGCTCCAACACCCGGAAACTATACACCACCGGCATCCGGCGCACCGAGACCACCTCGCCCACCCGGACCTCCTTCGACGGCTTGACCACCGCCCCGTTGACCGTCACCCGGTTGTTTTTGCACGCCTCCGTCGCGTCGGAACGGGTTTTGAAGAGCCGCACCGACCAGAGCCATTTATCTATTCGAACCCCTTCTGCCATAATCATTTACCTTCCAAGAAGAAACATTCCGTTCCCCGTCCACCGACTACCCGCGGCCCGGCCCCTGCACCCCGGCCCAGGCGTAGAGTTGCTCGATTTCTTCGGGCCAACGGGCCACGTCCGGCGTTTCGAGGATCAACGGCATGTTGTCGAACCTCGGATCCGCCGCCACGTAGCGGAAGACCTCCACCCCGATCGTCCCTTCGCCCAGCGGCGCATGGCGGTCCACGCGACTCCCCCGGGCTTTGAGGTCGTCATTGAGGTGCATCCCGCGCAAATATCGGAACCCCACCACCCGGTCGAACTCCGCAAAGGTCTGTTCGCAAGCCTCCGCCGTCGAGAGGTCGTAGCCCGCCGAATAGGCGTGACACGTGTCGATACAGACCCCTACCCGACTCTTGTCCTGCACGCGGTCGATGATATAGGCCAGATGTTCGAACCGCCAGCCGAGATTCGAGCCCTGTCCGGCCGTGTTTTCGATCACCGCCGTGACCCCTCGTGTCGCCTCCAAGGCCCGGTCGATCGACTCGGCGATCCGCCCGAGGCACTCCTCGTCCGAGATCTCGCGCAGCGAACTCCCGGGATGAAAATTGAGCCGGTCGAGCCCCAACAGCTCGCAGCGTTTCATCTCGTCGGTAAAGGCCGTCCGCGACTTTTGCAACCCCTCCGGATCGGGATGTCCGAGGTTGATGAGGTAGCTGTCGTGCGGCAGGATCTGCGCCGGCCCGTACCCCCGTTCAGCACACCGCTGCCGAAAAGCATCGATCTGCGCCGCCGTAAGCGGCGCCGCCACCCACTGCCGTTGGTTCTTGGTAAAGAGGGCAAAAGCCCCGGCTCCGATCTCCCGAGCATGTATCGGCGCATTCTCCACGCCTCCCGATGCACTGACGTGCGCTCCGAAATATTTCATAAACAAATCTTCGTTTTTAATTTGTATATCCAGTCTTTAACGACAGGCAGATACCGTACCTTTTAACTTCGGTTTCCTCGCCTTGCCTCGGTATAATCTGCTAATCGTTCTTTGTGAAACCGGATAGAACTGTTCTTTTTGTGAACAAAAAGAACCAAAAAAACTTTAGCAAAGTGCTTCGCACTTTTAAGCCATTCGGGTCAAAAAGTTCTTTGCCGCTCTTTTGGGGTGGGTTCTTTTAGGCGCGCCTAATACGAGCGAGAACTCAGGCGCGCCCAAAAAGAATCCCCACCCCAATGAAACGGGCGAACACTGTACCGAGATAGAGTTAGGATGCGTTAGCATCCTCGAAAGTCTTTTGGGTACCTTTTCTTCAGAAAAGGTACAGTACCCTCCCGTTCACCAAACACGGTTGGCCAATTACACGAAAGCAAAACGAGCGAAACGAACGTTAAAAAGAACAGTTTCGGCCGGTTCACCAACGCACAAGATATTCCAATTAATCGTACCTTTGCACTGATTTATCGAATGCCGTCTTTGTCTTTTGAAAACGGGCGAGGCTCGTTCCCGGTTGTCGACGAGTAACGAGCTGTTCCCTTCCGAGGGGTCCAAGAGCAAAAGAACGGCCATACAACGTGAATCTATGAGCACAAAGCTACACATTCTGCGCCGAAATACATGGTTTTCGATCCTCTTTCTGTCGTTGAGCATCGGCTCGGCGGCGGCTCAGTTCAACCTGAAGAAACAAGCCGCTCCGTTGGCTCCGGTGGGGGTCGACACGCTGGTTCTCAAGCCGGAGAAGCCGAGTTCCGAACTGACTTTCGAGCTTTACAGCGACGCATACGACAAGTACCTGCGCAAATTGCGTTCCAAACAGCGAAACAGCTACGTTCTCAAGCCGGAGTTGAGCATCACGCAGGTGAGTTTCAACAACTGGCAAAAGGGGGGGGACAATTCCTACTCGGGTTTGGCAGCGCTCAATTTCGAGCACAACTACACGGCTCCGGTGTTCAGCATCAAGACCGTGTTCGACGCGAAATTCGGTCTGATGCGAACCACCGGACAGACTCGTAAGAACGTGGACTACTTCAACTTCTCGACCACACCGAGTTGGAACATCTCGGAACGTTGGAAACTGTCCGGATCATTGATCTGGAAGTCGCAGTTCAGCAAGAGTTACGACTATCCGAAGGACAAGCCGAAAGTGTGGAAATCGTCGTTCATGGCCCCGGGTACGGTGGAGATCTCGGGCGGTTTCACCTACGAGCCGCCGAGCAAGAAGCTCAACATTCTGCTGGCGCCGATTGCCGGCAAAATGACCTTCGTGCTGGACGACTCGCTGGCGCGTAAAGGAGGGTTGGGGACCGAGACCGGCAAGCGCTTCAAGGCAGAAGTCGGTGCGCAGGTGCGGGTGAACTTCAAGACGAAGTTCGCCAAAGAAAAGATCGAGTACATCACGAAGTTGGAATCGTTCTGGAACTACGAGCTTCCTCCGTCAGCGACGTGGGAAAACGAGTTGAAATTCAAGATCACGAACGTCATTTCGGCATCGGCGATCGTCAACCTGATCTACAACGACCAAATCACGACCCCGAAAGCTCAAGACAAACGGGATGCGGGTCGTGTGCCGAAGCCGTGGGACTACTTACAGGTCTACCAGTCGGTCGGTTTCACGCTGGGTTTCAACATCGCCTCGAAGCCTCACAAACCGGTGCAGGAGAGTACGATCACCCGTTCGCGGCTGAAGTACAAGAAATAGGGGGATAACGCGGCCGATGATATTCTTTGCGTACCGCTCGACACCGGCCCCGGGCTTCCGCGACAGCGGGTATCGAACGGCTGAAAACGGTGCAGGAAAATTGTATGGCGTCGGCTACGCCGGGTACCTCTGGTCGTCGACGATTCCGACGGGGAGTGGCTATGCCCACTACTTGCTCTTCAACTACGGAGGGGTCGGCCCGCAGGGCAACGATCACCGTGCGTACGGTTTTCAGTTGCGTTGCCTCCAGGAATAGGGCGCCAACCGGGCCATTCGGGCGAGAAAGCTCTGACAGAGAAAGTTCGGCCTTGCGCCCACCCCCCGAGGCGCTCCGCGCCTGGGCGCAGAGGCCGCGCGATGCAAAGCATCGCGATAAGCTCAGTCCAAAGTTCGTCCGAGATCTCACCATGACGGCCGACGCCACCCCCGGCGGAAGGCCGGTGCCGCTTGGCACGCGAAGAGTGGGTTTCTCTCTGAACTACTCTCGCAAGCTCCGGCCCTTTCTCGCTTGACAACAAACCGCGATCTTCGATCGCGCGAGTCGCCGCCACCCCACGCGGCGCGAGGTGCCGCTCGGCACTCGAACCGGGCCTGCCGGTTGCAATTTGCATTGTCCGCGCGCGGGGCTTATTTCGGTCGCCCGCTGGGATTTCATCTCGATTGTGCTCTCGCACAACGAGTGAAATCCCTCTTAAAGCGGGCGGGCGACCGGTATCGCTCGGCAACAAGAGAGAACTGGCCTCAGGCCGGCCGGGCCGCCCTTACGCCGGGCGGGCGGTGCCTTCCGGCACTCGGTAGGGGCCATTCGGGCAAGAAAACATTCTTTGGCCGCGCGCCTGGGGAAATCATTCCCGATAAACTCATCGTTTATCGGGTTGATTTCCCTCTTAAGGCGTGGCGCGCGCACCCTCCGGGTGTTCTACTGGCCTGCCGGTTGCAAACTTCTTCGACTGCGCTCCCGCGCGGGGCCATCTACTAAGGTCGAGAGAACCCCGACAAAAGCCCCAACGGGGCCTCGCGGTGAGCTGGCAAATCGACGCTGCCAGCGAGAGCAAAGCGGGCTCGCACGTTTTGCCGAGCGGCGAGGAGAAAACCGTAGGTAAACTTCGTTTCGCTGGGACCATCCGGTTGCAAAAACAGTCTCTGTCCGCGCGCCTGGGCGATTCATTCTATTTTGCAGTTAGCAAAATAGTTGAATCGCTCCTAAGGCGGGGCGCGCGGGTTCTCTCTCTGCATTTTGCCCCGGAAACCCAACAAAAGATGGTCGCCCGCGGGGATTTCATCTCGATTGTGCTCTCGCACAACGAGTGAAATCCCTCTTAACGCGGGCGAGGTGCCGCTCGGCAACAAGAGAGAACTGGCCTCAGGCCGGCCGGGCCGCCCTTACGCCGGGCGGGCGGTGCCTCCCGGCACCCGGTACTGGCCATTCGGCCGAGAAAACAGTCTTTGGCCGCGCGCCTGGGGAAATTCTTCCGTTTCAACTCATCGTTGAAACGGGGTATTTCCCTCTTAAAGGCGCGGCGCGCGGGGTTTCTCACTGCATTTTGCCACGGGAACCCAACAACAGAGGTCGCCCGCGGGGATTTCATCTCGATTGTGCTCGCGCACAACGACTGAAATCCCTCTTAAGGCGGGCGGGCGACCGGTGCCCGGGGTGGCGGCGACTCGCGCGACCCTACGGGTCGCAATTGTCCTACTGGCCGACCTATTTTCGGGAGCCCGATTCGAGAAACTTTATCGCCGCCCCCCTACTTCGCCACACGATCTCTGTCCGCGCGCCTGGGCGATTCATTCTATTTTGTAGTTAGCAAAATAGTTGAATCGCTCCTAAGGCGGGGCGCGCGGGTTCTCTCTCTGCATTTTGCCCCGGAAACCCAACAAAAGATGGTCGCCCGCGGGGATTTCATCTCGATTGTGCTCTCGCACAACGAGTGAAATCCCTCTTAAAGCGGGCGGGCGACCGGTATCGCTCGGCAACAAGAGAGAACTGGCCTCAGGCCGGCCGGGCCGCCCTTACGCCGGGCAGGCGGTGCCTCCCGGCACTCGGTATGGGCCATTCGGGCGAGAAAAATGAGCAAAGACAACCCTAGCAAAACGCCCTGTAGGCGTGCCGAGCGGCACCCCCGGCAAAACACCCAACGGATACACCGGACCTCAACCCCGTACCAAAGCCTGAGCCAACGCCCTAAAAGCCTCACCCGTGACCGACTCACGCGCCGCTATCGGGCACCCCGAATCGCCCCCCTCCGCAATCGCCTGCACCAACGGGATCGACCCCAGAAAAGCCACTCCCTGTTCGCGTGCCACGCGAGCCACTCCACCGTGTTCGGCCCCAGCCGGACCGAAAATATAGTACCGGTTATCGGGCAATTCCGCCGGCGTGAACCACGCCATGTTTTCGACAATCCCCCGAATAGGCACCTGTACGTGCTCGTTTCTGAACATCGCGATCCCGCGCACCACGTCCAGCAAAGCCACCTCCTGCGGCGTGCTGACGATCACCGCACCCGAGAGTTTCAGCTCGCTGACGATCGTCAGGTGCAAGTCGCCCGTTCCCGGCGGCAGGTCGATCAGCAGGAAGTCCAACTCGCCCCACGCCGTCTGGTGCAACAGCTGCCGCAGCGCATTGGTCGCCATCGGCCCCCGCCACACCAACGCTTCCGAACCCGAAATGAAAAAACCGATCGACATCACCTTCACCCCATAGGCCTCGGCCGGTACGATGTACTCCAGGTCCGAACCATCCTCGGCAATCTCCGCCACGGGTTTGTAAGCCTCGACTCCGAACATCTTAGGCATCGACGGCCCGTAAATATCGGCATCCAAAACCCCCACGCGATACCCTTCGGACGCCAACGCCACCGCCAGATTGGCCGTCACGGTGCTTTTCCCGACCCCTCCCTTCCCGGACGCCACGGCAATCACCTGTCCGATCTCGTTGAGCTGACTCTTTGCGCGCATCGTCTGCTGTTTAGCGGCCTTCGAATCGGCCGGGAGCGGCTCGGCCACAACGATCACCGGAGCCACACCGGTCGCCTGGGTCAACACCGCCTCTGCCGCCCGACGCACGGAACCGGCCATCGGATCGCGCGGTTTGGTCAGCTTCAGGGTGAACCGCACTGCGCCCGTCGACGGATCCACCGAAAGGTTCTCCACCATCCCCGACGATACGATATCCTTATCCTGCTCCGGGTGAACAACTCCCTTGAGCAGTTCGAGTACCTCTTTTTCAGTCATGATTATTTTGTTTCGTATGATTTTCGTGTTCTCCTTCTTCATGCGGCACCGCAGAGGCCGCGCGATGCTTTGCATCGCGACAAGTTCGGAAAAAATCTCCGCCCCAAAGCTCGACCAGGTTCTCCCTACGACGGCCGCCACCCCTGGCGGAAGGCCGGTGCCGCTCAGCACGCGCAGGCGACAGCCAAAAATCGGCTGAAAACCTGCAATTCGCTACAAACCGCGATCTCCGATCGGGCGCCCCTCCGCCGCCCCCCCGCGGAGGGCGCAACTTCGTTGCTGCTCCGCCGGCTACGGGGCCGTCTC
>CAJTNK010000068.1 GCA_910577885.1 uncultured Rikenella sp. | reverse complement strand
AGCCGAAGCCCAAGAAGCGGACACTGGAACTGGCCACCGTCAACGCCCAACTGTAACCGCTGCCACGTACTTTCCCGTGGTCGTAGCCGCGGCAGCCCGGGGCCGGCAGGGGTGGAAAATCCCGCAAACCCATTCGACCGGAAGGGATACCCGCCCGGAGAATCGATAAAAACGCCCCGCGCGACACCCGAAAAACTTTAACTTTATCCCTCCTCACGCCCATGGTACTCCTTTTGTTGTTGGCCGTATCGATCGTGTTGCAGATCTTTGCCACCGGTGTGGCCGTACGTCTGACGCGCCGAACCAAATTCAACTCGTCGTGGATCCTGATTACGATCGCGCTGGTGTTGATGTGCGTGATGCGGTTCGACGAGTTTGCCCGTCAGCTCGCTCAGCTGACCCACGGACGGACCAGTATCATCGTGATGCGGGAAGAGTATTATGTCTGGGTGGGGATTACGACGTCGTTGTGCTTTGCGGTGGGGGTTTTTATGGTGAAGAAGATACTGAACTACCTCGCCCTGCGCGAGGAGCAGCGGCGCAATAGTGAGAAACGGGTGTTGAGCGCCGTGATCCGGGCCGAGGAGAACCAACGGCAGATCATCTCGAAGGAGCTGCACGACGGTTTGGGTCCGTTGTTGTCGTCGGTTCGGATGAGCATCTCGGCGCTGTCGACCCAGCCGATGAACGACACCCAACGGGAGATTCTGGCCAACACCGAGTACGTTATCAACGAAGCGGTGAAGGGCTTGACCGAGATTTCGAACAACCTGAGTCCGCACGTGTTGAACAACTTCGGAGTGGCTCGGGCGTTGAGCACGTTTATCCGGAAGCTGCAGCCGATGTGTTCCTCGACGCGGATCGAGTTCGAGCCGGGCGGGATGCGCGAGCAACGACTCGATGCCGACCGGGAGGTGATTCTCTACCGGGTGGTTTGCGAGCTGATTAACAATGCGTTGAAACACGCCCGGGCCGCTCGGCTGACGATCGCCCTGCGGCTCGATCCGGAGGGGGTGACGGCCACCGTGGCCGACGATGGCGTGGGGTTCGACCCGGAGGCCGAGTCGGATGGGATGGGGTTGTCGAACATCGCTTCGCGGGTCAGTTCGATCCGGGGCGAACTGACCCTGGAGAGTCGGCCCGGCGGCGGTGGGACACGGGTGCTGGTGCGGATCCCGGTGAAATGACAGCGAACAGGAACTGGTTACAAAAAAAACGGATTGGATATGTTGTTGATAGAGAATGCGTTGCTTTGCAACGAAGGGCGGATGTACGCCGGGTGGATGACCGTCGAGGGGCAGCGGATCGGTCGGGTAGGGGAGGGGGCGTGTCCGGCGGCGGTGAGCGGCGAGGCTGCCGATCGGTTCGATGCTCGGGGGGCGCTGGTGATGCCCGGCGTGATCGACGACCAGGTGCACTTCCGCGAGCCGGGGTTGACCGACAAGGCCGAGATACTCACCGAGGCTCAGGCGGCAGCGGCCGGCGGGGTGACCTCCTACATGGAGATGCCCAATACCCGGCCTCCGGCCACGACGCTCGACCTGCTGGAGGAGAAGTATGCCCGGGCGGCCGAAGTGTCGGCCGTGAACTACTCGTTTTATCTCGGCGCCACGAACGACAACCTGGCGGAGGTCGAGCGGGTCGATCCGACGCAGGTGTGCGGCGTGAAGGTTTTTATGGGCTCTTCGACCGGCAATATGTTGGTCGATAACGAGGAGACGTTGGCCGGTATTTTCCGTCGTTCGCCGGTGCTGGTGGCGACCCACTGTGAGGACGAGGCCACCGTGAAGGCCCATTTGGCCGCTGCCCGTGCGGCGTTCGGCGACCGCATTCCGCCGGCCATGCACCCGGCGATCCGGAGTGCCGAGGCGTGCTACCGGTCGACGGCTCATGCCGTGGAGCTGGCCCATCGGTACGGCGGTCGGCTCCATGTGTTGCACCTGAGTACGGCTCGGGAGCTGACGCTGTTCGAGACCGGTAAGCCGCTGGAGGAAAAACGCGTGACGAACGAGGTGTGTGTCCACCACCTGTGGTTCGGCGCGGCGGACTATGCCGAGCGGGGGAACTTCATCAAGTGGAATCCGGCGGTGAAGTCGGCGGCGGATCGGGATGCGCTTCGGGCGGCGGTGCGGAGCGGCCGGGCGGATGTGGTGGCCACCGACCATGCGCCTCACTTGCTGGCCGAAAAGCAGAACCCCTATCTTTCGGCGCCGTCGGGTGGGCCGTTGGTGCAACACTCGCTGGCGGCGATGCTCACGCTGGCAGGGGAGGGGGTCTTTACGGTGCCGCAGGTGGTCGAGCGGATGTGCCATGCTCCGGCGCGCCTGTTCCGGGTTCGGGAGCGGGGATTCCTGCGGCCGGGCTATTGGGCGGACATCGCCGTCGTTGACTTGAACTCGCCGTGGACCGTGGACCGCGAAGCCCAGGACGAAGCCTCCCGCATCCGATCCAAGTGCGGGTGGTCGCCGCTGGAGGGGCTGACGCTCCGGGCTCGGGTGCGGGCCACGTTCGTCAATGGTCAGCGGGTCTACGATGCCGAGGCGGGGGGCATCGACACCGCCGTCCGCGGCCGGAGGCTTTTGTTCGATTGATTGCGGCCGGTGGGGTTGGAATAGATTTTTTTCGGACCAGGGATATGAGGTTTCGATACGCGATAAGTTTGTTTTGGGTTTTGGCGCAGACGGTAGTCTACGGACACGGACAGGTGAAGCAGATTACGACGTTCGTCTTCGACAGTGCTGCTCCGAAGCTGTTCTCGGGTCTGGTGGGGATGCAGATGACCGTCAGCAACGACCAGGATAATAAACAGACCGACATTACGTTGATCGCTTCGGCCAAATTCCGCTACATCAACCGGCGTACCGAGTACAGCTTTTACGGTCGGCAGTTCTGGGAGCAGAAAGACGACGGAGGATTCGGCCGGAAGACCGTCTTGCTCTTCAACCCGACCGTCGGCAAGTACCGTGTCGACCCGGTCACCGGGCAGTTGCGCGCCCGAACGGTGCAGTTCATGCCGCTGCTCTTTTTCAACGCCAACAGCGACCGAGGACTACGCGGTGCGTTGCAGGCCGGCGGCATGGTCAGTCCGTGGCACTACCAGAACAAATGGTTCGGCTTCAGCTTCGGATTGGGGCCGGTGGCGAGCTTCGAGAACTGGGACATGTACAACGAAGCCGACATAGCCAAACTCACTCCCGAGAAACAGGAACAGATCGCTTTCGTCAACGACCACCTGAGGCTCCACCGAGGACAGTATTATCGGTTCTTCGACATCAAGGCGATGCTTTATGTCGATCTCCAGATGCGGGTCCTCAAGAAACGGTTGCAGATCAACGTCGGCAGCTACATCCAGCAAGGCTTGCTCAATCCCTATCCGCGGGCCGTTACGGAGCGTTATCCGGGGATGCGGATCCACTATCCGCACTGGGTAGCCGAGGTGGATGCCAGCGTGACGCTCTTCCGGAACTTTGCGATTACGGTCTCCAGCCGTATGGACTATCAGAAGAGCCTGCTGGTGCTCTACAAATCCAACTTCGAGTATTATAGCATGATCGGGGTCAACTGGTTGTTCAGCAAATCGTTCGTCGGCCGGGGCGACGGGAGTCGATAGCTTTCCGGCTTGGGTCTCCGGAGGGAGGGCGTTCGGCCCGGGCGACTTTCAGTCGCGGTTGTCGGTGAGAAAAGAAATGCGGTGCGCGGACGAAGACGGGTTTTTCAAGCAAGTCCGGGTCAGCCGCACGGCGTGTGAAGCCACGAGCTTAGCGAGTGGCGGAGCCAGCCGGTGGGGTGCGGCTGGCCCGCGCGACCTGCGGTCGCGGTTGGCTGCGAGTTGGGAATCCGCGACTGTAAGTCGCGCGATGCGCAGCATCGCGGTTTTGTTTCGAAAAGAGAATAGGGCTGGAGCTTGCGCGGTTAGGGTAGAGGCGGCCAATAGAAGACGCTGCGCGTCCCTTCGCGTGGCGAAGCTCCGGCCCGTACGCCCTATGGGCTAAAGCAAGAGAAAGTTCCCAGCACGCGATTAAAACCCGATTTCTCTGCGATGTGTCTCTCCTCCGGCGCACCCTGTCGGTTATTTGTGTCGTGTCAGTCTCATGAGTCGGTATAAAAAATTCGAGAGAGGACGATCCATCGTCCTCTCTCGAATTTTTTGTGTGAAGCGTTGAAGCGTTACAGCATCTCGGACCGCGGCCGATCCTCCGCCGCCGCGCCGAACGACTCGTTCGGCTCCGGACCCATCACCAGCCGCAACTCACCCCCCGACATAATATCGCGATAGGTAATGTAAGCCTTCGTATAAGGCTCGCCGTTCAGCATGGCCGACTGGATGTAGATGTTCTGCGGTCCGTTGTTCTCGGCCACCACCGTGAACTCCCGCCCGCCCGACACCGGGAACGTTACCCGGTCGAACACCGGACTCCCCAGCACGAAAGCCCCGTTGGCCGGATTGGCCGGGTAGAACCCCAGCGCATTGAACACGTACCAGGCCGACATCTGTCCGCAATCCTCGTTGCCGCACAGCCCGTCCGGCCGGTCGGTGAAAAACTCGTCCATGATCCGCCGAGCCAACTGCGCCGTCTTCCACTGCCTCCCCAAGTAGGCATAGGCGTAAATCGTCGAATGGTTCGGCTCGTTGCCCTGCGCATACTGGCCGATGAGGCCCGAGATGTCCGGCGAGGCGTCGGGACCCCCGTCGTACGGCAAGGTGAACGTGCTGTCGAGCTTCGCTTCGGCGGCCTCCGCCGACGGGAATAACGCGAACAGACCCTCGAAATCGTGCGGCACCATCCACGTATACTGCCAGGCGTTCCCCTCGCAGTAGTCGTCGCTCCGGTGGGTGGAGTAGAGCGGGTTGAACGGTCGGCGCCAGCTGCCGTCCGCCAGCCGACCTTTCATGAAACGGTCCGTCGAGTCGAAGTAGTGCCGGTAGTTCTTCGACCGAGCCATGAAATAGTCGTAGTCTTCCTGTCGTCCGAGCTTCTTGGCCGCCTGAGCCACGCTCCAGTCGCTGATGCAGTACTCCAGCGCCTTGGCCACCGACTCCCATTGGCCGTCGGCCGGAATGTACCCCCGTTCGCGCACCTCGCGGAGGCCGTTGTCGTTCAGCCGCGAGTAACCTACCATAGCCTCGTAAGCCTTCTCGACGTCGAAACCCGGAATGTCTTTCAGAATCGCATCCGCAACGACTTGTACCGACGGCACGCCGACCATACAGTTCGTTTCGTTCCCCGCCAGGTGCCACACCGGCAGTTTGCCCTGCTGTTCGTAGATCCGGATGAAGCTGTTCACGAATCCGCCGACCCGTTCCGGCGCGGTGATCGTGAAGAGCGGATGGGCCGCCCGGTAGGTGTCCCACAGCGAGAAGATCGTGTAAATGTCGCTCGTATCCCGGCCGTTTTGTCCGTCGGCGCGGCGGTATTCGCCCGTCACGTCGTTGAAGATCGACGGGAAGAACGAGGCGTGGTAAACCGCCGTATAGAAGCTCCGCAGCCTCGCCGTATCCTCCGTCTCGACGCGCATGTGGCCCAACAGGTCGTTCCAGGCCTGCCGCGCCTCCGAGCGGGTCGCGTCGAACGAACGCACCCGCCCGTCGCCGCTCTTCGCTTCGGCCAGCAGGTTGGCCTTGGCCCCCGCTGTGCTCACCCCGGAGATCGCCACCCGGGCTTCGATCTGCCCCCCTTCGGGCAACGCCCCGAAATCCAATACCCCGTAAGCGTTCGGTACGATGACGGTCCGTTCGGGCCGTCCCTCGCGTGCCGGAACGACCGTCGTATCGGCATACACGGTCAGCCCGCTGAACGGCCGCGAGAATTCGGCCACGAAGTAGACTCGGTCGTCCGGCGCCCATCCTCGCGAGAGGCGATACCCCTCGATCGTCGAATCGTTCACCGCCACGATCTGCAACCGGCCGGCCGCGTCCCAACCGATCCCGTTGAAGAGGTTCACCAACACCCGCGCCGAATCCGTTGCCGGGAACGTATACCGATGGAAACCGGTCCGCGGCGTAGCGGTCAGTTCGGCCTCCACGTCGTACCGATCCAGGTGGGTCCGGTAGTAGCCGGCTTGTGCCACCTCCCGTGCGTGCGAGTAGGTCGACAGGTAGCTCGCCGCCTTGACCGGCGTCTCTACCCGCCCCGTCAGCGGCATCAGCAGCACATCTCCCTTATCGCCGATCCCGGTGCCGCTCAGGTGGGTATGTGCAAATCCCACGACGGTGGTGTCGCTGGCATGGTATCCCGAACACCAGTCCCAGTCCTGGGTGATGTTGGTCGGCCCGAGCTGTACTCCGCCGAAAGGGACGTTGGCTCCCACGAAAACATGTCCGTGTGCGTCCGAGCCGATCCGCGGGTCCACATACCGGGCCAAATCCGCTCCGCTGCTTTGTGTTCCGCCGACCGAGGTGCAGGCCGTGGCAGCCCCGGCAAGCGCCAAAGCCACTCCCCGCACACCGTAAAGTGTCTGTCTGAGGTTCATAGTATTTCGTTGTCTGTGAGTTTGGATGATTCTTTTGACAAAGATAGTTTTTTCCCGTCGCTTCTCGGCGCTTTTCTCGGCCGGTGCCGCTCGGCACGCCCAGAGGGCGTTTTGCTGGAGTTGTCTCTGCCCGTTTTTCTCTTCCGTCAGGCCCCTACCGAGTGCCGGAAGGCACCGCCCCCGCGGCGTAAGCGGGGCCCGGCCGGCCTGAGGCCAGTTCCATCTCGTCGGGATAGCTCGACCGCGCGCCACGCCTTAAAAGGGAAATACACCGTTTCAACGAAGAGTTGAAACGGAAGAATTTCCCAGGCGCGCGGACAATGACCGTTGGGCGGAAAGGATGTTTACGAAAAAGCTTTCGGGTCATCCGCACGGCGGTAGTTGTCGAAGCAAAATCCAGCTTTCGAGTGCCGAGCGGCCCCGGCCCCGGGCTTCCGCGACTCCGGGAATAATAATGGTTTTGGGGCGCTGCGTAGCGTCGGCGACTATGGGTACGGGTGGTCTTCGATGGGGGTAGGCGACTATGCCTACCGTTTACACTTCCACTTTTTCGGGCTCAATCCGCAAGACCATGGCTACCGTGCGTACGGTTTTCCGTTGCGTTGCCTCCAGGAATAGGGAGAGGACGTCCCGGCCCCGGGCTTCCGCGACAGCGGATGGCGCGAAACAGAAGGCGGGTCGGGCAAGTTGTATCACGTCGGTGTCAGCGGGTTCTGTTGGTCGTCGACGGAGGTCGGCGCCTATGCCTACCGCTTGTACTTCTACAACGGCGGAGTCTACCCGCAGGACCTTAGCCAGCATGCGTACGGTTTTCCGTTGCGTTGCCTCCAGGAATAGGGAGAAAGAAACCTTGGCTAAGAAAAAAACGACCTTCGAGTGCCGAGCAGCACCGGCCCCGGGCGACCGCACGTACGGCTCCGGTATGTTGTGGAGCGTCGGCGACTACGGGTTCAGCTGGTCGTCGTTCGCGTCGGTGGACGATGCCTGCCGCTTGAACTTCTACGGCGGCGGAGTCTACCCGCAGAACAACGGTTGCCGTGCGTACGGTTTTCAGTTGCGTTGCCTCCAGGAATAGGGAGAAAGAAACCTTGGCTAAGAAAAAACAGCCTTCGAGTGCCGAGCAGCACCCGGCCCCGGGCCTCCGCGGCTACGAGCACGGTAAGGTACGTGACGTCGGCTACGGCGGGTACAGTTGGTCGTCGACGATTACGGGCTCCAATGCCCACTTCTTGCGCTTCCACTACGGTGGGGTCTACCCGCAGGACTACAGTAACCGTGCGTACGGTCTTCAGTTGCGTTGCCTCCTGGAATAGGTGCCGCTGAGCCCCGGGACGAAGCCTCCCAGTCCCCCGTCGGGGCCCAACCCTCTCGAGGAGAATATAACTCTTTCCTCTCCTCCGCTCCTGCCGCGGGGGCTCCTACTTTCTGCTATGCGGCAGAAAGTAAGCAAAGAACGCATCCAAGGGGGTTACCACCCCCTTGGCCATCCCCCGCTGCTACCCGAACTTGGCCGAAACAACTCCAGCAAAACGCCCGGTGGGCGCGTTGCGTTGCCTCCAGGAAGAGGGAGAGGACGCTCGGCACTCCAACCCGGCCTGACGGGTGAGAAAAGACGGGCCAACTGCTGGCGGACCACCTGCAAAGAAAGTTCGGCCCGTCGCCCATCCCCCCGAGGCCGCTTCGCGGCCTGGGCGACAAGGCCGCGCGACTCTGCGAGTCGCGAATCTTCTCACCAAAACAGCTCGGCCCCCTTTGCAAAACTCGTCCTCGGACGCGCCCACAGGCGCGCGATGCGAGCATCGCGACCAGCTCAGCCCCGTTCTACGCACTGCCGCCTCGCAGAGGCGGGCGGCCCGTCGCCTCCCCCCGCGACGGGTCCGCAACATTCGCTTCGCTCATTTGCGCCCGCGCAGGCGACGGACCGAAAAACCGCTCCGCCCACGGTCTTTGACCGCGCGCCTGGGGAAATCATTCCCGATAAACTCACCGTTTATCGGCGTGATTTCCTCCTAAGGCGTGGCGCGCGGGTGCCGCTCGGCACGCGAAAGCTGGAGTTGGCTCGGCAACTAGCTACGACTGCCCTGCGCGGGCGGCGGCCCAACTAAGGCTAAGATAACCCCAGCAAAACACCCAACGGGTGCGCCGCGGGGGCGGTGCCTCCCGGCACGCGGTAGGGGCCTGACGGGCGAAAAGCCTCCAAACCACACACAAAAAAGGGCGAGAGAATCTCGCCCAAAACCAAGCCCCGAAAAGCCCCTAAAGCTCCTTCCGCAACCGAGAGGTCGGAATGCCCAGCATCTCCCGATACTTGGCCACCGTACGACGGGCGATCCTGTACCCCTTGGCCGTGAGCGTATCCATCAACGCCTCGTCGGTCAACGGATCCCGCTTGTCTTCGTGCTCGATCGCATCGGCCAGAATCCGCTTGATCTCACGCGTAGAAACCTCTTCGCCGCTCTCGGTCAACAACCCCTCGGAAAAGAAATATTTCAGCTGAAAAACCCCGAAATGGGTCTGAATATACTTGCTGTTGACCACCCGTGAGATGGTCGAGATGTCGAACCCCGTCGCATCGGCAATGTCCTTGAGGATCATCGGCCGCAACTTCGCCTCGTCGCCCTCCACGAAATAGTCGTACTGGAACTGGAGAATCGCCCGCATGGTCTTCATCAGGGTCTCCTGCCGCTGCTTGATGGCCGAGATGAACCACTTGGCCGACTCGATTTTCTGCCGGATGAACTGCAACGCCTCTTTGTCCGCCTCGCTCTGTTCGGCACTGTTCATCGCCCGTTCGGCCATCCGCAAGTAGTTGTTGTTGATCCGCAGATCCGGAACCCCGCGCGAAGCCAGCTGGAGGTCGAAGTTCCCGTTCGCATACTCCAGCAAGAAGTCCGGCACGATATTGGGCGCCGCAGCCGAACTCTCGTCCGAATAGCCGTTGGTGGGTTTCGGATTGAGCCGAACGATCTCATCCAGCGCCGCCCGGAACTCCTCTTCCGTCACCCCCAGCCGCCGCATCATCCGCTCGTAGTGTTTCTTGACAAACGCCTCGTAGTGGTCCGCAAGGATCGTAATGGCGAGTCGCACGGCAGGTGTCTGCTCCCGCAAAGCCCGCAACTGAATAATCAGACACTCGCCCAAGTTCCGCGCCCCGATCCCCGCCGGGTCGAGCGTCTGAATGATCCCGACCACCCGGTCGATTTCGGCGTCCGAAGCCTCGATCCCCTGCGTAAAGGCCAAATCGTCGGCAATCGAAGCGGTCGGCCTCCGCAGGTAGCCGTCGTCGTCCAAGGTCCCGATCACGAATCGGGCGATAGCCATCTCCCGCTCGCTGAGATTGTGGTAGGCGAGCTGCTCGATCAGAAACTCCTGCAGCGACATCCCCTGCGACAAGGTCGGCGAGCGGCGTTCGTCGTCTTTCGAGGCGTTGTTGACCTTCAGTTTGTAGGACGATGCACTCTCTTCGTTCCGGATATAGTCTTCGAGCGTGAGTCCGGCACCCTCGTCCGAATCGGGCTCCCGTTCCTCCTCTTCGAGCACGGGGTTCTCCTCCATCTCCTGTTTCACACGCTGCTCCAATTGCAAGGTGGCCAACTCCAACAGTTTAATCCCTTGGATCTGTTGTGGCGAGAGACGTTGTTGCAGTTTTTGCTCTAAACTCTGACTGATCGATGCCATAGGCTGTTTTTCCTGAAAAAACGATCGAGTTCCCGCCCTCCGCGGGGCCTCTTTTTTCTTCCGGTACAAAGATAGCCACTCCGCCCCGAAATCCCAAAGCGTTTTACCCGGCCCCGGGGTGCCGCCACCGAGCCTACGGAACGTTGTATTTCGTCGGCGTCGGCGGATACGGCTGGACGTCGACCGAGGCCGGTTCCAATATCTACTTTTTGGACTTTTACTGCACCGGGGTCGTGCTGCAGGACAAAAATTTCCGTGCGACCGGTCTTCAGTTGCGTTGCCTCCTGGAATAGGGAGAGGGGGCCGCTGGGCCCCGGGACGAAGCCTCCCAGTCCCCCGTCGGGGCCCAACCCTCT
>CAJTNK010000067.1 GCA_910577885.1 uncultured Rikenella sp. | reverse complement strand
CCGCAAGCGGTCTCTGGGTTCGCTGGCAGCGTCGGTTGTTCACAAAAAGAACAGTACCCTCCTGTCGCTAAAGAAAGAGTATATCAAAATAATAGTACCTTTGTTTTTTGCAGAAAAGAAACGATACCATGAGTAAGAAATTCACCGAGTATAAGGGTTTGGATTTGGCCGCTTGGGGGGCCGAAGTGTTGGCGCAGTGGGACGGGGAGGATACTTTTCGTCGGAGTATCGAGACTCGGGAGGGTCATTCGACATTCGTGTTTTACGAGGGTCCTCCGTCGGCCAATGGGGTTCCGGGGATCCACCACGTGATGGCGCGGACCATTAAGGACGTGTTCTGTCGGTATAAGACGCAGAAGGGGTTCCTGGTGCATCGGAAGGCGGGGTGGGATACCCACGGGCTGCCGGTGGAGCTGGGGGTGGAGAAGAAGCTCGGGATTACGAAGGAGGATATCGGGAAGAAAATCTCGATCGAGGAGTACAACCGGGCGTGTCGTGAGGCGGTGATGGAGTATACCGAGCTGTGGAACCGGCTCACCCGGCAGATGGGGTATTGGGTCGATATGGAGAACCCGTATATCACGTATGATAACAAGTATATCGAGACCTTGTGGTGGATGCTCAAGCAGCTCCATGAGAAGGGGCTGTTGTATAAGGGGTATACCATTCAGCCTTACTCGCCGGCGGCGGGGACGGGCTTGAGTAATCATGAACTGAACCAGCCGGGGTGTTATCGGGATGTGAAGGACACGACCTGTACGGCGCAGTTCAAGATTATTCGCGATGCGAAGAGCGAGTTCTTGTTTGCCAAGACCGAGGGCGGGGAGGAGGCTGTGCGGGGGGATCTGTATTTCCTGGCTTGGACCACGACGCCGTGGACCTTGCCGAGTAATATGGCGCTGGCGGTGGGGCCGGGGATCGGGTACGTGCAGGTGATCTGCCGGAATCCGTATACGGACCGGGAGCAGACGGTGGTGCTGGCCAAGGCGCTGTTGGAGAAGACGATGGCCGCGGCCAAGATCACGGAGTATACGGTGGTTCGGGAATATACCGGCCGGGAGTTGGAGGGGGTGCGGTATGAACAGCTCGTTCCGTGGATCCGTCCGGCGTTGACGGAGCTGGGCGGGGATGCTTTTCGGGTGATCGCGGCCGACTATGTGACGGTTGAGGATGGGACGGGGATTGTGCATATTGCGGCGACTTTCGGGGCCGACGACGACCGGGTGTCGAAGCAGAACGGCATTGCGCCGATGCTCTTGCTGGACAAGGCCGGCAAGTGGCAGCCGATGGTGGACCGCACCGGAAAGTTTTTCCGGGTCGAGGAGCTGGATGCGGAGTTTGTGGCCAAGTATGTGGATGCGTCGTACGGTGAGTTTGCCGGGAAGTTCGTCAAGAATGCTTATGATTCGGCCAAGACGGAGAAAGATGAGACGCTGGATGTCGAGATCTGTATGATGCTGAAAACCAATAATCAGGTATTCCGGATCGAGAAGCATACGCACAACTATCCGCACTGCTGGCGGACCGATAAACCGGTGTTGTACTACCCGTTGGACTCGTGGTTCATCCGGACCACGGCGGTGAAGGATCGGTTGATCGACCTCAATCGGACCATCAACTGGAAACCGGCTTCGACGGGTGAGGGGCGGTTCGGGAAGTGGCTCGAGAACCTGGTGGACTGGAACCTGAGCCGGTCGCGGTACTGGGGGACGCCGCTGCCGATCTGGGCCACGGAGGATCATGGGGAGCTTAAATGTATCGGTTCCGTTGCGGAGCTCAAGCGGGAGATCGAACGGTCGATTGCGGCGGGGTTGATGACCGAGAATCCGTTGGCTTCTTTCCGGGAGGGGGATTTCTCGAAGGCCAATTACGACAGTTTCGACCTCCACCGGCCGTATGTGGACGATATCGTGCTGGTCTCTTCCAAGGGCGAGCCGATGCGCCGGGAACCGGACCTGATCGACGTGTGGTTCGATAGTGGGGCCATGCCGTATGCGCAGGTGCACTACCCGTTCGAGGTGGCGGCGGAGGATTTCCGGGGGAAAATCTACCCGGCGGATTTCATTGCCGAGGGGGTGGACCAGACCCGGGGGTGGTTCTTCACGCTGCATGCGCTGGCCACGATGCTGTTCGACGGGGTGGCTTTCCGGAACATCATTTCCAACGGGCTGGTGCTGGACAAGAACGGGAACAAGATGTCCAAGCGATTGGGGAATGCCGTGGATCCGTTCGAGGTGATGGACCGTTACGGGGCGGATGCCGTGCGGTGGTATATGATCTCGAACTCGCAGCCGTGGGACAACCTCAAGTTCGATACCGACGGGGTGGACGAAGTGCGGCGGAAGTTTTTCGGGACACTGTATAATACGTACAGTTTCTTTGCGTTGTATGCCAATGTGGACGATTTTACCGGGTCGGAACCCGAAGTGCCGGTTTCGGAGCGGCCGGAGATCGACCGGTGGATCATCTCGCTGCTCAATACGCTGGTCAAAGATGTGACGACCGCTTTGGAGGCGTATGATCCGACGCCGGCGGCACGGGCGATCGCCGCTTTTGTGGATGAGAACCTGTCGAACTGGTACGTGCGGTTGAACCGGAAACGGTTCTGGGGCGGCGGAATGACGCGAGACAAGCTGGCGGCGTTCCAGACGCTGTACACTTGCCTGAAGACCGTTACGCTCTTGGCGGCGCCGTTCGCGCCGTTCATCACGGACCGGATTTTCAGGGACCTCACGCACGGCGAGGCAGGGTCTGTGCACTTGGCCGAGTTCCCGACTTACGAAGCCGCGCTGGTGGACGAGGAGTTGGAGCGGCGGATGGAGCTGGCCCAACGTGCGTCGTCGATGGTGCTCGCCCTGCGGCGGAAGGTCAATATCAAGGTGCGGCAGCCGTTGCAGAAGATGATGATACCGGTGTTGGACGCGGCGGTGCAGCGGCGGCTGGAGGCGGTCGAAGCCTTGATCCTGGGCGAGGTGAACGTCAAGGAGGTCGAATACCTGCATGACACGACGGGCATTATCACCAAGCGGATCAAACCCAACTTCAAGACCCTCGGGCCGAAGTACGGCAAGCAGATGAAGGCGATTGCGGCGGCGGTGGCGGCGTTCTCGCAGGAGGATATCGCGGCCGTCGAGGCGCTCGGCACGGCGACGTACGACCTGACCATTGCAGGGGGCGAGGTGTTGCCGGTGGAGCGGGCGGACTTCGAGATCACGTCGGAGGATATGCCGGGCTGGCTGGTGGCCACCGAAGGGACGCTCACCATCGCGCTGGATATCGAAGTGACGCCGGAACTCCGGGCCGAGGGGATCGCACGCGAGCTGGTCAACCGGATCCAGAACCTCCGCAAGGAACAAGGGTTCGAGGTGACGGACAAGATTCGGGTGGTGGTCGAGGCCAACCCGGCGATCGACGATGCGGTGGCCCGGTATGCCGATTATATCGCCGCGCAAACCCTGGCCGACGGAGGAGTCTCGGTGGCGCCGGAGCGCCAGCGCTCGGAAATAGAAATCGACGACCAGCCGATTACAATGACTGTCGAAAAATTAGCGTAATATCAATCGTTTATTGTTATTGGCTGTTCTTTGAGTAACAGGAGGGTACTGTCCCTTTCTTGAAAGAAAGGGACCCAAAGAACTTCCGAAAGTGCTGTCGCACTTTAAAGCCATCCGGGTCACAAGGTTCTCGGCTCGTTCGTGGGCCGGGGATTCTTCCGGGGGCGCATGATGCAGAGCAAAGATTTTGCGCCCCCGGAGAACCCCGACCCACAGTCGGTAGAGTATTGTACCGAGATAGAGTTAGGATGCGCAAGCATCCTCGAAAGTTTTTTTGGTTCTTTTTGTTCACAAAAAGAACAGTTCCTGCCGACTACAAATATAGCCGATAAGAATAAATGATTATTATAAAGAGAATTATGGGACGATATGTTTTGTCGATGGGGAGTGGGGAGCAGTTTGGTGTTCCGGCGACCCCGTTTTACTACTACGACATAGAGCTGTTGCGGCGGACCTTGTCGACGGTGATGACCGAGGCGGGTCGGTATGGGTATTGCGTTCATTATGCGATGAAGGCGAATGTCGAACCTCGGATTTTGGGCGAGATTCAGCGGGCGGGTCTTGGGGCGGATTGTGTGAGCGGGTATGAGGTGGCTTGTGCGGTGGAGAACGGTTTTTCGCCGGATAAGATCGTTTTTGCGGGGGTGGGGAAGAGCGACCACGAGATTCGGACGGCGATCGAGGCCGGAATTTTCGCTTTCAACTGCGAGTCGCTCGAGGAGTTGGAGGTGATCGACTCGCTGGCTGCGGAGTTGGGGCGGAGCGTGAATGTCGCGCTGCGGATCAACCCCGATGTGCGGCCTGAGACGCACCGGTATATTTCCACGGGACAGGCCGAGAGCAAGTTCGGTATCTCGTATACCGAGATCGAACAGGCGTTGAGCAAGTTGCCCGGTTTGAACCATATTCGGATCGTCGGGTTGCATTTCCACATCGGGTCGCAGATCCGGAATTTGGCCTCGTTCGGCGAGCTGGCCGATCGGGTGAACGAGATTGCGGCTTGGTTCGAGGAGCGGGGTGTCGAACTCCGGCACTTGAACATGGGGGGCGGTTTGGGGATTGACTACAACGATCCGGACGGAGAGCCGGTACCGGATTTTGCGGGGTATTTCCGGATGTTCCACGAGCATCTGCGGGTTCGGCCGGGGCAGACGGTCCATTTCGAGCTGGGACGGTCGATCGTGGCGCAGTGCGGCGAGCTGTTGACACGGGTCTTGTACACGAAGACTACGGCGGGCGGGGCGAAGTTCGCGATTGTGGATGCGGGGATGACGGAGCTCATTCGGCCGGCCTTGTACGGGGCGCACCACAGGATCGAAAACCTCACGGCGGCTGTGGCGACGGGGGTGTCGGCTCGACCGATGGGAGTTTATTCGATCGCCGGGCCGATTTGCGAGTCGTCGGACGTTTTTGTGCGGGATCTCGAGTTTCCGGAGACGTACCGCGGCGACCTGCTGGCGATCCGATCGACGGGGGCTTACGGGAGTATCATGGCTTCCAACTACAATATGCGACCCATTGCGCCGAGCTATTTTGGCGATGAGGATCGGTCGGTGTAGGCTTCCGAGCGTCGCGCTGTTTTTGGTGAGAAACTAACCCAACACAAAGAATCATGATAGTAGGAAGAAAGAGTTTCGTCGGCTTGGTGCTGCCGTTGATCGGGCTGGCGCTTGCCACCGGCGTGGTGTCGGCTGCACCGGGGGGCGTCAAGGTACAGCCGCGGATGAACTATTTTACGGAGCGCGACACGGTGGCTTCGGTGATTATTACCGGCGACGTTGCGCCCGGTCGGGCGGTGCTGGAGGGGAGCGATGCTCCGCTGAAGCTCACCCGACGCACGCCGCTCACGTACACCCTGCCGCTGGCGGCACTCGAGCAGGGGGATAATCTGCTGAAGATCCGGGTCGGCGACAGCACGTACCGGGTGCGGCTGACGCGGTTGCCGTACAAGGACAACGGGGTGCAGATCGACTATCTGACCGGGGTGGTCCGCAGCGGCGGTTTGCCGATCGTGCCGACCGGTTTTTATTGCTACTCGCCGGTGCAGCCGACGCTGCCCGAAGAGGAGGTGGTGCGGGGGATGAACCTCCTCTCGCCGTATCAGAACATCGGTCGTCAGCCGCGGCGCGAGCGGATCGCGTACCTCGATCGGGCGGCGCAGTTGGGGATGCGGGTGAACTACAACCTTTTGAGTATTGCCGGGGGTGGCGGCGGCGCGAAGGCGGCGGCCACGGACAAGGCCCGGAAGATGGAGCTGCTGCGGGAGGAGATCCGTGCTCTGAAGGACCATCCGGCCATCCTGTCGTGGTACGTGGCCGACGAGCCGGAGGGGCAGGGCATTTCGGCCGAGACGTTGGAAGAGATTTATGACATTATCCGGGCCGAGGATCCGTACCATCCGATTACGCTGGTGATTATGTCGGCGGGTCCGGGGCGGCATTATGCCGCGTCGTGCGACATTATCATGGCGGATACCTATCCGGTGCCGAACTCGTCGGCGGCGGATGTGATCGGTACGATTCGGGGGCTTCGCGAGGAGTTGCAGTACGAGAAATCGATCTGGTATGTGCCGCAGACTTTCGGCGGTGCGGAGTTCTGGTCGCGCGAGCCCACGCCGGCCGAGATCCGGATGATGACCTGGGGGGCGGCTTTGGAGGGGGCCAGAGGGTTTCAGGCGTTTATTCGCCATGGGCTGAACGGTTTTCCGAAGAATCAGTATATGTGGGAGACCTATGCGAAGGCTTGTCGCGAGATTCAGGAGTTGACTCCGTTTTTCGAGCGGGGCACGGAGCGGACTCCGCGTGTGATCGGCGACCGGACGTTGTATGCTCGGACCTATACGCTCGGCGCGCAGCGGGCGGTGGTGGTGCTGAATCCGGAGCCGAAGGCGATGGCTTACAAGCTGGTATTGCCGGGCGATAAGGCTTTCAACGGTCGGGCGTACGACATGGGGGATAATAGTGTGCGGGAGGTGGTGAACGGGACGATCGACGGGACGTTGGCGCCGTTCGGGGTGCAGGTTTTGCGGTTGTTCGACGATCCGGCGACGGAGCGGGCCTATGCCGGCGACCATCGGCCGGCCAGCGGGAGCAACCTGCTGCTCGACCCGAGTTTCGAATGGCAGTACAGCGTGTCGGGGAATGTGCCGGCGGCGGTGTACGGCCGGGCGGGGAAAGATCGCGGAGCAACGTATGCGATCGACTCGCGGACGGCGTATCACGGGGGCCACTCGTTGCGGCTGGCGACCCCGAAAGAGGGACTGGGTGCGGCCGTTAGTTTCTATCCGCTGCCGCTGCAGCTCGGCAAGAGCTATATCATGACCGTGTGGGCGCGGGCTTCGGAGGCCTCTGTGAGGCGCCTTAAAAAGGGCGAGAAGATGCTCTTTCGGCTCAATCTGGGGAACATCGCCTCGCAGGAGTTCGAGCTCACGGAACGGTGGACGAAGTACGAACTCAGCGCCACCTATACCCGGGCGGCGAGCGAGGCTCGGTACCTGAACTCGTCGTTGGAGCTGCTGACGGCCGGTACGGCGTGGTTCGACCTGGTGGAGGTGGTGCCGGACATGGACTTCGCCGTGGCACAGGACGAGGCGGATCCGCGGAGTTTCCGCGTGACGATGAACAACCATATTCTGGGCGGCGTGGTTCGCTACACGCTGGACGGGTCGGAACCGACGCCGGAGTCGGCGGTCTATACGGAGCCGGTGAAAATCAGCGACGTACGGGTCGTCAAGGCGCGTGTCTTCGGCCCGGACGGACGCAGCTACGGCGTTACGGAACAGCAGGTGGCGGCTCACAAGGCGTTGGGGGCGAAGGTCTCTTACGTGAAACCCTATACGAAATACTCGGGTGGCGGCGACGGGGCGTTGACGGATGGACGGGTCGGCGCGCTGCGCTTTACGGACCCGGCCTGGCAGGGGTTTATCGGCAACGACCTCGAAGCGGTGATCGATCTGGGGGCGCTGACTCCGGTGACGCGCATAACGTCGCAGTACCTCCACTCCAAAAGCGACTGGATCGTGCCGCCGCTCTCGGTGGAGTACCTCCTCTCGACCGATGGAGTGGCTTACGAATCACTCGGGGTCATCGACTTGGGAGAGGCTCGCGACGAACCGACCTACAAAGTCCCGGTCGTTCGCGACGCCATCGGTCGTCCGGCCCGCTACATCAAGGTGATCGCACGCGGTCATGGCCGCATGCCGGCCTGGCACAGCACGGACGATGCGTGGCTCTTCTGCGATGAAGTCATCGTCGAATAATTCCGTACTATTTTTGTATATCCGTTCTTTAGCGACAGGAGGGTACTGTTCTTTTTGTGAACAAAAAGAACCAAAAAAACTTTAGAGCGCATCCCTACGGGATGCTTTGGCCGTGTCAGCCCGGTGCTTTGGGTGGGGATTCTTTTTGGGCGCGCATAATGCGAGCTAAACCTCAGCGCGCCTAAAAGAGCCCCACCCACAACCGTGAGGACTGCGGAGCCTAAGGCTTAGCGTATGCTATCTGAAAGTCTTTTGGGTACCTTTTCTTCAGAAAAGGTACGGTTCCGGCTTGTAGCCAATGATTGGATATGTAATAATAGTATGATATTTATAAGGCGGCGCCTCGTTTGACATCCATTAGGATGGAGAAGGCGCGGTGGATATCGTCGTCGTGAACGACGACTGTAAATTCGTTGGTGGTGCTGATGAGTTCGACCATGTTGATGTTGTCCCAGGCGAGCTCTTTGAAGATGTAGTAGTAGACGCCGGGATAGATGCTGTTTTCGGCCGGTAGTTTGATGGTGATGGATGAGAGGGAGGTGGCTTGTGCGATTTGTCGTTCGTTTCGGAAGATCTCTTGGGCTACGGGTGCGAGGGTGCTGCTGAGTACGATGGCCGTTTCGCCGACGCCTTGCGAGAAGGTGCAGAAGGCGTCTTTGGTGCGTAGGACGTGGTCGAGCAGCTGGGCTTGGCAGCCGACGAGCGATCGCGAGTTTTGGTAGGTGAGGTCGGCGAGGTTCGACCGTACGACGATGTCGCCGATCTTCTCGATCACTTTTTGGAACTTCACGTTCGAGAGGAGTTCCAGACGGGGGACCAGGCGGTTGAGCGCCATGATGATGGCGCCGTCGTTGACCGTCCTTCCGGCCTGTTTCTCGACCTCGGGTTTCAGCTTGCGCGCCAGGGCCGAGAGGTTCACGAGACCTTCGATCAGGGCGCTCTCCAGGAAGGGTTTCTTTTTGATGATCTCTTCGACGACGGTGGGGATGCTTGTCATGATTTTAACAATTTTCCGGATTTTCGCACAATTTCGGCCGCTCGGTTAGGGAGGTAGACCGGTTTGTGTATTTTTGCAACGCGTGTGAGAGGGGGGGTACGGGGCAAAAATAAACGTTTTGTTTGTAATTTAACGTCATGGGGATGATAAAAACACTGAAATTCGGGGGTACGTCGGTCGGTTCGGCGGCCAATATGCGGCGGGTGGCCGATATCGTCGTTTCGGAGGGGGCTCGGTTAACGGTGCTGTCAGCGATGTCGGGGACCACGGATGCGCTGGTGCGGATCTCGGGCGCGGCGCGGGGCGGAGATCGGGAGACCGTGAGGGAGACGGTCGAGATGCTGCGCGAGAAGTATTCGACCTGCATCGACGAACTGTTGGGCGACTGCCGTCCGGCGGCTCGCGACCGGATGGAGGAGACGTTGGCGTTGATTGCCAACGAGACTTTTACCTATCGCGGCGAGGTGTCCGATAAGTTGATCCTGGCACAGGGCGAGTTGCTCACGAGTGCGATTTTCTGCTTCCACATGCAGGAGCTGGGGTATCGGGCGGTGTTGTTGACTTCGCCGGAGTTCATGCATACGGACCCGGAGGGAAAACCCGATACCGGGCGCCTGAGCGGCGAGTTGACGCGGCTCGTGACGCAGACCGATGCGGAGATTTACTACATCGCGCAGGGGTTCATCTGCACCGACGCGGCGGGGCAGGTCAGCAACCTGGGCCGTGGCGGGAGCGACTACAGTGCGGCGTTGATGGGGGTGGCGATCGGGTCGGACGAGGTGCAGATCTGGACCGACATCGACGGCATGCACAACAACGATCCGCGGGTGGTGGAGCGTACGTTCCCGATCCGTCGGATGAGCTTCGACGAGGCGGCCGAACTGGCTTATTTCGGTGCCAAGATCTTGCACCCGGCGACCATTCAGCCGTGCAAGGAGGCGGGGATCAACGTGCGGTTGAAGAACAGTATGGAGCCGCAGGCCGAGGGGACGTTGATCTCGGATGCGGAGGACAATGCGATGGATTTTCACGCCATTGCGGCCAAGGACGGGATTACGGTGGTTCGGATCGCTTCGGCGCGGATGCTGATGGCCTACGGTTTTTTGCGGAAGGTGTTCGAGGTGTTCGAGAAGTACCGCACGCCGGTCGACATGATTACGACTTCGGAGGTCGAGGTGTCGCTCACGATCGACAGCACGTGCCATTTGGACGAAATCATTCGCGAACTCAGTCCGTTCGGGACGGTCGAGGTCGAGCGCGACAACACGATCGTCTGCATCGTGGGCTGCATCGATTACCAGCATGTAGGGCTTGCGGCGCGTATCTTCGACGGGGTCCGCGAGGTGCCGCTCAAAATGATCTCCTACGGGGCGAACCATCGGAGTATGGCGATTCTCGTGGCTACCGAACACAAAAAACAGACTCTCCAGGCACTCAACGATCGGTTGTTCGATTCGGGATGCTGTCGGTAGTTCCTGGCTTTTGAGGCTGTCATAACGAGTGTAATATCGCCCCGCCCTCGGCATGTTTGCGAGAGGGCGGGGTTTCTGTGTTTTTGGGGGTGGTTTTCGGTCGTTAGGCCTCTTTGGTGGATTTTCTCTTCCGTCAGGCCTCAGCGAAACGAAGTTTCGCCCGCTCACCGCGAGTACGCGGGGCCCGGCCGGCCGCCGCGTTCGCGTCACGGCGGCCGGCCTTTATCCGGGTAGACACAGCTTGTTTCGAG
>CAJTNK010000066.1 GCA_910577885.1 uncultured Rikenella sp. | reverse complement strand
CCCCCGGCGGGACGGGCAAAACTTCGTTTTGCTGGGGCCTGACGGGAGAGAAAAACCTCCTCTGTCCGCGCGAGCCCCACCCCGCCAACCGCCTCCCAACACGAGCAGAAAACCCGGCAAAGGATCAAATCTCGCCCATCCGCCGCAGTTCGGCCTCGCACGCCTCCATCTCCCGGTAGAAAGCCTCGCCGAAACGGCGCACGATCGGCTCCCGCAACGTCCGGTAAAGCGGTTCGCCCCGACTTTGCCCCAAGAGCTCCGCCGCCCGACAAACCTCCCAACGATGGTACTGCAAACCCGTCATGCCGTTCGAGAGCCTCACCAGCCGAATCGGATAGAGATGGCACGAAATCGGCTTCCGAAAGGGCGTCCGACCCTCGACCCAAGCCTTTTCGATGGCACACCACGTGACACCGTTTTCGCGAATCGCATAAGCACACTCTGCGCCGTCCACCAGCGGCGTCGTGAGATCCCCCTCCTCATCGACCACCGCCACCCCCTGCTCTTCCACCGACCGACGCCCCTCCGGCGTCATGTAAGACTCGTAATGAGGCCACTCACTCTCGAGCAACGCAATTTCCTCCTCGTCGAGCGGCGCCCCCGCATTACCCTCCACACAACACTCACCCCGACAAGCCCCCAAATCACACGCAAAACGAGCCGTAAACAAATCAAGGCTGATGATTTTATCGTCAATCTGTATCATGCCCCCAAAGGTACTTTTTAATTTATAACTTTTCACTAGCGCCAGGAAGGTACCGTACCTTTTACCTTCGTTTCCCTTGTGCTACTTCGGTCAAGTTCGCAATCGGTTTTTAGCGACAGGAGGGTACTGTACTTTCTGTGAACAGAAAGTACCAAAAAAACTTTAGCAAAGTGCTTCGCACTTTTAAGCCATCCCGGGCACAAGGTGCTTTGCCTCTCTTTTGGGGTGGGTTCTTTTAGGCGTGCTTAGGCTGTAATAACCTTAGAGCACGCCCAAAAAGAATCCCACCCCAAGGAAACAGGCGAACACTGTACCGAGATAGAGTTAGGATGCGTAAGCATCCTCGAAAGTCTTTCTGGTTCTCTTTGTTCACAAAGAGAACCGTTCCGTACGGTTCACCAAACACGGGTTGCAAATTGCCGAAAGCAAAACGAGAGAAACGCAATTAAAAAGAACGGTTTCGGCCCGTAGCCAATGATAAGGTAACAAATAAATATTTTCTTGTCTTGGAGGAACGGAAAAATTACCTTTGTAAGGACGAATCGGATAAACTTAGCCATGTTGTTGAATCTGACCGAAGAACAAATCGTGCAGCTGGCACCGGACGCGTCGTCCGTCAAGGCTGCCAAGGGGTTGGCCACGGAGAGCAAGTGGATTCTCCGGGCGTCCGGCACCCGGGCGCTGTGGGGGCATTGCCAGGGGAGCGGAAAGACCCCTTATCAGACGGTGGTCGACACGCAGGACCTCGCTTTCAAGTGTTCGTGTCCGAGCCGGAAGTTTCCGTGCAAACACGGTTTGGGTCTCTTGTTGTTATATGCGGCGCGGCCGGAGCTTTTCGGTGCGGCCGACGAGCCGGAGTGGATCTCGGAGTGGCTGGCCAAGCGGGACCAGAAAGCCGAGAAAAAGGAGCAGAAAACCAAGGGCGACGCCCCGGTGGACGAAGCCGCCCAGGCGCGGCGACAGGCTCAGCGGCACAAGAACGTGATGCAGGGGATCGACGACCTGCAGGTTTGGTTGAAAGACCTGTTGCGGAACGGGCTTTTGCAGGTGCCGGAGCGGGCCGATAAGCTGTTCGAGGGGATGGCCCGGCGGATGGTGGACGCCCAGGCGCCGGGACTGGCCGGTCGATTGCGGGCGCTGGGCGAGATGGACTTCACCGGAGAGAGCTGGAAAGCACTGCTGACCGAGCGACTGGGCAAGCTGTGGCTGCTCACCGAAGCGTACCGACATTTGGAGCGGCGGTCGGAGGCTTGGCAGTGCGAGATCCGCACCCTGATCGGATATCCGCAGACCAAGGAGGAGGTGTTGGCGGGCGAGGCGGTGGCCGACCGGTGGATGGTGCTGCACAAACGGGTGAGGCGGGTCGACCAGTTGAAAGTCGAGAGTTACTGGCTGTATGGCGAGCGGAGTGGTCGGATGGCTGTCTACCTGGAATTCCTCGCGCCGAAGAAGATTCCGGAAATGAGCCTCGTACCGGGGGATTTTTACGACGGTGAGTTGTGTTTCTACTCGGGGGTGGGGAGCTTACGGGCTTTGTTCCGGAGCCACCAGCGGGTCGGGGAGGGCGGATTCGTGCCGGCGGCGTGCAGCGGATTGGAGGAAGCCGCTGCACGGTATCGGGCGGCGGTGGGCGAAAACCCGTTTATCGACGAAGTTCCGACGGTGGTCGACGGGCTGCGGCTGGCGGAGGACGGGACACGGAACTGGGTGGTGGACGCGGAGGGGAAGCGGTTTCCGGTGCGGATCCGGGAGGAGATACGCATCCCCCTGCTGGTGACGACCGGCGGGAAGCCTTTCCGGGGGTTCCTGCTGGCGGACGAAGAGGGGTGGGAGCTGCTCTCGATTTGGAACCAACCGAACGACGAATTTTATTGTTGGAGAGATGAACGCGACTGATACTATCGTCAACGCCGCCCTGCTGGGGACGGCCGCCAAAGAGTTCGTGCCGAACGAGGGGGAGCTCCCGGCGTTTCTGCAGGAGGCTTTCGCCCGGCTCCGGAGTGAAACGGCCGGGGCGGATCCCGAAGAGGTTTTGTATCGGATGGGGGCGCTGGCCTTCGCTTGTCAGCGGGCCGGGACGGAACCGGAGGCGGCGGACGAGTCGCTCTCGGCGATCGAGCCGGCGGCTGAAGAGGAGGAAGGAACGACCTATTTCAGCCGGGATTTCGGGCAGATGCTGGAGCGCCTGTGCGCTAATAAACATTACGGCCTGTTGGAATACGCCTACCGGCGGGCGATGGAATGGGGCGGAAAACGGCTGATCCCGCCGGCCTATCTGCTGGATCTGTTCAGAAAAGCATACGCCGACGACTACACCATGTACCAAAATTTCCAGCGGATGTTGTGGACGCTCGCTGGGCGTCGCGGCGTGTGGCTGCGGAAACAGATGGGGTACGACGCCGAAAACGAGGGCGAAGAGGAGGAGATGTGGAAGACCGCTTCGCTCAAGGTGCGCAAACATATGCTGTACCGGCTGCGGAAGACGCAGCCGGACAAAGCGCTGGCCTTGTTGCAGAGCGACTGGAAAGAACAAACGGTTGAACATCGCGAACACCTCGTTACGTGTCTTGGAACAGGATTGAGTGTGGCCGACGAGCCGTTTTTACAAATGGTTGCCGAAAAAGATCGCAGCGATAGCGTACGGAAGGCCGCACAGAAGCTATTGTTGAGCCTGCCGGATTCGCAATTGATTCGGGAGAGCGCCGACATGCTGCGCGGAAAGCTCCGTTATCAGGAGAAGACCGGATGGGAATATGAACCGTTGGAGTACACGCCGCAGTTGAAGACATTAGGATTACAGTATCACGCGACAGTACTGCGTAACGCGTCGATACTACAACAGCTCGCCGAACACCAGTTACCCATTTTACACTGTGAATTGATCGAACGGATGCCACTCGACTTTTGGGCCGAGCTGCTCGACCGATCGCCGGAGGAAGCGGCGGAATTGTTGGTGAGAAAGCCGCCGTTCGACCTCTTTAATAACACGGATTTTTTTGAACAAAATAAAGAGTTTGAAAAGGCCCCAAACCTAATGGGTCGAAACAGGTTCAGCATCGAAAATAATCAGGTGTCAGTCACAATACATACTGATGAGGACTATGCATTTATAGGTATAGCTACCTCTGAGTACACACGCGAGAGTTATGAAGTCAAAACACATTTCAGCCCGATCAAAGCGATCTTTCGGTTCAATGATGCCCGGTGGGCCCGCTACATCATTCAGGCCAACTTAAAAAAGAAACTCACCTCGCAATTAATACAATTCATGACGCCGGAAGAGCTGGAAGAATTCGACTGCAGGGATATCCATATGGGACTCTTGCTATCGGATTTGGCCGACGATCAGCCGTGGGGACCCAAGCTATCGACTCGGATTGTGGAACAATTGATCAAACAAAAAAAAGATTTCAATACAGACAAAATAGACATAATGGCTCCACGAATACATCGGGGTATCATACCGCTGCTCAATCGAACGATCGCCAACAAACAGACCTCCGAAGAAATCGCCAAATCCTGCCGAAAGCTGAAAGAAGAGCTCGAGCTGCGCGACGAGATCGACCGGCTGGTCGCCCTGCCGTGATCCGACGCCGGAGGGAGAGATTTTTTGTAACAAAACACACCTTACACCCACTATGGACTTACTGAGACAACACGCCGAACAACAGTTCGCCGAAGAGCTCCACGAACTGAAGAAGAACGAAACCCACCCCGTGCCGGAGAACTGGGAACTCTCGCCGCAATCGGTCGTTCTGTACCTGATGGGCGGCAAACTGGCCGACGGCTTCGAAGTTTCGCCCAAGTACATCGGCAACCGGCGCTTGATGGAGATCGCCGTGGCGACGCTGGTCACCGACCGCGCGCTGCTGCTGTACGGGCTCCCGGGGACCGCCAAGAGCTGGGTGAGCGAACATATGGCGGCGGCTATTTCCGGCGACTCGACCTTGATCGTACAGGGGACCGCCGGCACCGGCGAAGAGGCCATTCGGTACGGATGGAACTACGCCCGTCTGCTGGCCGAGGGACCCAGCGAAGGGGCGCTGGTTCAGACCCCCGTGATGAAAGCCATGCAGGAGGGACGAATCGCCCGGATCGAGGAGCTGACCCGCATCGGGTCGGACGTGCAGGATACCCTGATTACGATCCTGTCGGAAAAGACCCTCCCCGTGCCGGAGCTCAACAAAGAGATCCAGGCCGTCCGGGGTTTCAACCTCATCGCCACGGCCAACAACCGCGACAAAGGGGTCAACGACCTCTCGAGCGCCCTGAAGCGTCGGTTCAACACCGTGATCCTGCCGCTGCCCGACACGCTGGACGAGGAGATCGACATCGTCCGGCGGCGCGTCGAGAGCTTCGGTCAGGTGATGCAGCTGCCGGCCGAACGGCCGGCCTTGGAGGAGATTCGGCGCGTCGTGACCATCTTCCGCGAACTGCGCCAGGGGAGGAGTCAGGACGGCAAAACGAAACTCAAGAGCCCGACCGGAACCCTCAGCACGGCCGAAGCCATCTCGGTGGTGAACAACGGGCTGGCGATGGCCGGCTACTTCGGCGACGGGGCGTTGCACGCCGACGACCTCGTGTCGGGGATCCTCGGCGCGGTGGTCAAGGATCCGGTGCAGGACAAAGTCGTGTGGCAAGAGTACATGGAAACCGTCGTCAAGAACCGCGACGGATGGAAAGACATCTACCGGGCATCGAAAGAGCTGCTGTAGCCGCTCGATCCCTCTGCCCCCACACCCATGAAGAACATCGAAGGCATGGCGATTCATTTATTAGGCATCAGACACCACGGCCCGGGATCGTGCCGGAGCGTGGAACGCTACCTGCGGGAGCTGGAGCCGGACCTCATCCTGCTGGAGGGTCCGGTCGAAGCGGCCGAGCTGGTTCCGTACGTCGCCGCGAGCGGCATGGAACCTCCGGCGGCCCTGCTCGCCTATCGGCCCGACCGGCCTCGACAAGCGGTGTATTATCCCTTCGCCGAGTTTTCACCCGAGTGGCAAACCTTGCGATACGGGATCGAAGCCGGGGTCGAGGTTCGATTTTTCGACCTGCCGCTGGCCCACTGGATGGCGTTGGAGCAGGCGGACGAGGAGACCGGGACAGCCGAGCCGGAGACCGGCGACGAAGCCGAACCAAAAACCGACCCGGAAGCCGACCTAAAAGCCGAACCCGAAACCAACGAGTCGATTTCGGGAGGCGACCCGTTCGACGCGCTGGCCGAGATCGCCGGGTATGCCGACGGGGAGAGCTGGTGGGAGGCCATGGTGGAGCGGCAGGGAGGAGAAGCCGGTATTTTCGAGGCGGTTCGGGAGGCTGTGACGGCCTTGCGCGAAGCGCTGCCGCACACCACATCGGAACGGGACCGGCTGCGCGAAGCCTGGATGCGGCGGACGCTCCGGGCGGCACAGAAGGAGGGTTTCGAACGCATTGCGGTGGTGTGCGGAGCTTGGCACGTGCCGGCGCTCGCCGAGATGCCCACCGTCAAGGAGGACAACGAGCTGCTGAAAGGACTTCCGAAGGTGAAAGTCGAGTGCACGTGGATTCCGTGGACCTACGACCGACTGACGCGTCGCAGCGGATACGGAGCCGGGGTACAGGCTCCGGGGTGGTACGACCACCTGTGGCGCCGGCCGGACGACGACGGCAGCTATTGGGTCGGTCGGGCCGCCGGACTGCTCCGGGAACAGGGGATGGAGATCTCGGTAGCCCACGTGATCGAGACCGTACGGCTGGCGCAGACTGCCGCGGCGCTCCGCGGACAGGCTGCGCCGTCGCTCGCCGAGTTCGACGAGGCGATGACCGCCGTGATGGGATTCGGCGAGGACCTCCTGTTACAGATCATCCGCGAGAAGCTGACCGTCAGCAACCGGCTGGGGAGCGTGCCGGACGGCGTGCCGAAAGTGCCGCTGCTGGTGGACGTCGAAAAGCTCCAGAAACGACTCCGGGTTCCGTTCACGGTCGAGATCAAGGAGCTGGCGCTCGACCTCCGCAAGCCGAACGACCTGGAACGGAGTATCTTCTTTCACCGCCTCCACTTGTTGGGGATCGAGTGGGCGCGGCCCGAAGGCCAGGGAGGCGGACAAGGGACTTTTCGGGAGCGGTGGACCTTGTACCACGATCCGGAACAGATCCTGCAAATCATCGAAGCGGCCGTTTGGGGGAACACCGTGGAAGAGGCGACACGAAACTACCTGTTGCAGGAGACAACCCGAATCAACCGGCTGAGCGCCCTGACCGGGCTGTTGAACCGGTCGATTCCGGCCGACCTGCCGGACCTGACCGCGGCGATGACCGGCCAGCTGGACCGTCTCTCGGCCACCTCGACCGACATCCTGGAACTGATGCAGGCAGTGCCGGACTTGGCGGAGATTGTCCGCTACGGCAACGTGCGACAAATGGACTTCTCGCAGATCGGCCACATGCTGCGGGCTATCGTAGCGCGGATTCTGGCCGGAGGGGCGCTCGTCTGCATCAACATCGACGAAGAGGCCGCCGCCGAGGTGCTCAAACGGATCGTGGCGGTCGACTATGCGCTCGGGACACTCAACGATGCGGAGATGAGCGGCCTGTGGATCGAATTCGTGGAACGGATCGCCGCGGCGGCCAATGTCCATCCGCTGCTGGCCGGCTACGCCGTCCGGCTGCTGAACGACCGGGGACGTATTTCAGGCGAGGAGATGCGAACCGCCTTGAGCTACTACACCTCGGCGGGGAATCCGCCGGCCGATATGGCCTACTGGTTCGAGGGCTTTCTGCACGCTTCGGGTTCCGTTCTGCTGCTGGACGACGCCTTGTGGGGGTTGGTAAACGACTGGGTGTGCGGACTGGAGCCGGAAGTGTTCACCGAACTGCTGCCGATCCTCAAGCGCACGTTCTGCGAGTTTACGCCCGCCGAACGGCGCAAGCTGGGCGAAAAAGCCAAGGCTTACGGGACCGGCTCGGAAGCGGGAACGAAACACGCCGCCCGGACCGGAGAAAGAGGTTGCAACGAAGCCGAAGCGGCCAAAACAGTGCCCCTGATCTTCGGATTATTGGGCCTCGAAACAAGCGAATCTTAACCGGAGAAATCGAGAGAGGTATGGAAGAAGAATCACTGAAACGGTGGCGGTTGATCCTGGGAGGCAACGAAGCCGACGGCACGGGAGTGACGTTGAGTCCGGAGGAGCTGCGGATCGACCGGTCGCTGGAGGCGGTCTACGACAGCGACCGCAAGGGAGGATTCGGCTCCTCGGCACCGAAAGTGAGCCGATGGCTGGGAGACATTCGCGAGTTCTTCCCGCAGACCGTCGTACAGGTCATTCAGCGCGACGCCATCAAACGGCTGAACCTCACCGCGCTGCTGACCGAACGCGAGATGCTCGAAACCGTCGTGCCGGACGTCCACTTGGTGGCGACCCTGATGTCGCTGAGCCGCGTCATCCCCGAGAAAAACAAGGAGATGGCCCGCGAAGTGGTGCGGCGGGTGGTGGACGAGCTGCTGCGGAAGCTCTCCGTGCCCACCCGACAGGCCGTGACCGGGGCTCTGAACCGCTCGGCGCGACGGCGCAATCCGCGCTACAACGAGATCGACTGGAAAACGACCATCACCCGAAACCTCAAAAACTACCAACCGGACTACCGGACCATCATTCCGGAGGTCCGAATCGGCTACGGACGCAAACAGAAGGCCATGAAAGAGATTGTCCTCTGCCTGGACCAGAGCGGATCGATGGGCAGCTCGGTGGTCTACTCGGGGATTTTCGGTTCGGTGCTGGCCTCGATCCCGGCGGTGCGGACCCGGATGGTCGTCTTCGACACCGAGGTGGCCGACCTGACCGACGACCTGCAAGATCCGGTCGACCTGCTCTTCGGCGTACAGCTCGGAGGCGGAACGGACATTGCCCGCGCCCTGACCTACTGCCAAGGAGTGATCGCCCGGCCGCAAGAGACCGTACTGGTGCTGGTGACCGACCTGTACGAGGGAGGCGACGAACGAGAGATGCGCAAGCGGTGCGCCTCGCTGATCGAGAGCGGCGTGCAACTGATCGTGCTGTTGGCGTTGAACGACGAAGGAGCGCCGTCGTACGACAAACAGAATGCCGAATTTCTGGCCGGTCTCGGCGCACCGGCCTTTGCCTGCACGCCGGACAAGTTTCCGGACCTGATGGCCGCGGCCCTCAGCCGGCAGGACATCGGCCTGTGGATCTCGCAAAACATCCGATCGTAGGTTCTCCGAGAGAGATTCACTATCTTTGCCTCCGAACACGTTTCTAACAAACCGGAAAAACCTTATGTTGCAACGCATACAAACCGTCCATCTGCTGGTTGTCGTGGGACTGCTGACGACGATGTTATTTTCGACTTTCGCGACCATTCGGATCGCTCCGGCTTTGCCGGCCGGGACCTACGAATCGACGGGGGCGGACAGTACGATCACGCGGGTGATCGTACCGGAGGCGGGGGGCGAAGAGGAGATCGTGTTCGACCTGTGGAGCATCCGGGCGAACGGAGCTCCGGCGGTCTCGACGTTGTATATGGCGATTTTGGTCTGCCTGACGCTGGCGGTGGCTTTCGTGACCGTTTTTCTCTACCGCAAACGGTGGCTTCAGGTGCGGTTGTGCCTGGCTCTGACAGTCATGCTGCTGGGGATCGAGGCGTTTATCATCCTCTACCTCTACAAACTCCGCGACATGCTCGAAACGATGCACCGGGACTACGCTGTCGACTACTCCGTGACAGACCTTTTCCCGATCATCGCCCTGCTGTTCGTCTACTTCGCCTACCGGGGGATCTCGAAGGACATCGCGCTCATCAAATCGCTCGACCGGATCCGATAATAATTGTTCGGCGAGACTCACACATCACCTGCCCGACCGACCCGCCTCTATAATATTTGTTTTGGGGGGTTGTCGGGCTTTTTTTGTGATCTCTCCGATCCGGGGTGCCGAGCGGCACGCCCAAAGGGCGTTTTGCTGGGGTTGTCTCTGCCCCTTTTTCTCTCCCGTCAGGCCCCAGCAAAACGAAGTTTTGCCCGTCCCGCCGGGGGCCCCGCTGGGGCTTTTGCCGGGGTTATCTTAGCCTTAGTTGGGCCGCCGCCCGCGCAGGGCAGTTCCAGCTTGTTGCCGAACCAACTCCAGCTTTCGAGTGCCGAGCGGCACCCCGCCCGCCTAAAGAGGGATTTCAACCGTTGTGCGAGAGCACAATCGAGTGAAATCCCCGCGGGCGACCGCCCCTCCGGGGCTTTTGCTGGGTTTGCGTCACAAAATGCAGCGAGAAATCCCGCGCGCCACGCCTTAAGAGGAAATCAAACCGATAAACGATGAGTTTATCGGATATGATTTCCCAAGGCGCGCGGCCGAAGACTGTTTTTTCGCCCGAATGGCCCCTCCCGCGTGCCGAGCGGCACCGGCACCCCCGGGCTTCCGCGACGCCGAAAGCAATAGAGGTTATGGTGCTTTGCGGAACGTTGGTAACCTCGGGTACATTTGGTCTTCGTCGATTCTTTCAAGAAGTGGCTATGCCCACTACTTAAGCTTTAACTACGCCGGGATCGGACCACAGAGCTACAATCACCGTGCGTACGGTTTTCAGTTGCGTTGCCTCCAGGAAGAGGATGACGGAGCCAAACCTGCGAGCCGCCGCCAGCGGGGAAAGCAACGAGCGCCAACGAAGTTCCGCGCCCCGCACGGGGTGGCGGAGGCTCGCGCACTCCTGCGGAGTGCAGATTTCCTGCTTGCAGCCCAATTCTCAGGCGCCCGACCCATCGAAAACCACTTCCGCCACCACTCTGCTCCGCCCAACGGTCTTTGTCCGCGCGCCTTGGCGATTCATTCTATTTCGCCGAGTGCGAAATAGTTGA
>CAJTNK010000065.1 GCA_910577885.1 uncultured Rikenella sp. | reverse complement strand
GAAATTTTCTCGCCCGAATGGCCAGTAAAACACCCAACGGGTGCGAGCGGCACCCTCCGGGCGAAAAATCCCCCGAAAACAAAAACGCTACTTCTTCTTTCCGCCTGCCCCCCCCGAAGCCTTACGAACACCGCCACGACGAAAAGCAGGACGCTTGGCCGGAGCCGTTCCACCCCCTGCCGCCTGCTGTTCCGCAATCAAGCCCCGGAGCTCCTCCAACGTCAACGACGCGGCCTCCCGATCCGCCAACAACGGCTTCGGGATCTTATAGTTCGCCCCCCCATGCGCAATATACGGCCCCCAACGACCATTGAGCACCTGGATATCCTCCGCCTCGAACACCCGGATCACCCGATTCCGCTCCGCCTCGCGCTTCTCCTCGATCAACGCCACCGCACGCTCCAACGTAATCGTATAAGGATCGTCCCCCTCCCGCACCTTCAGCGACGTGAACTTCCCGTCGTGCCGGACGTACGGACCGAACCGACCCACCGCCGCAACCACCGTCTTCCCCTCGTACTCGCCCAGCGTCCGCGGCAACTCGAACAACGCCAACGCCTCCTCCAACGTAATCGTCGCCACCATCTGCCCCTTGAGCAACGAAGCGTACCGGGGTTTTTCCTCCTCCGAAGGTTTGATCGCATCCGCCAACGTCCGTCCGCCCCCTTTCGGCGCCGGCGGAGGCGTATCCCCCAGCTGCACCATCGGACCGAATTTACCCACCCGCGCATAGACGTTCTTCCCCGTCTGCGGATCCACCCCCAGGAGCCGTTCGCTCCGCACATACTCCGTATCCCCCTCCGCATCGTCCACATGCTCGTGGAAAGGCTCGTAGAACGCCGCCAACATCCGACGCCAATCCAAACCGCCCTCCGCAATCTCGTCGAACTCCTTCTCGACCTTCGCCGTGAAGTTGTAGTCCAAGATCGCCGCGAAGTGTTCCGACAGGTAGTCCGTCACCAACATCCCGATATCGGTCGGGAACAACTTATTTTTCTCGGCCCCCGTCATCTCGCTCTTCTCGGTCCGCTTCAGGCTCCCGGCCTTGGACAACGTCAGAATCGCATACTCCCGCCGACTCCCCTCCCGGTCCTCCTTCACCACATACCCCCGGTTAATCACCGTCGAGATGGTCGGCGCATAGGTCGACGGACGACCGATTCCCAACTCCTCGAGGTGTTTCACCAGGCTCGCCTCCGAATACCTCGGCGGACGCTGCGCAAACCGCTGGGTAGCCACCACCTGCCCCCGGCTCACCGCCGCACCCTGGGCCAACGCCGGCAACAGCGTATCATCCCCCCCCGCAGCCCCCGAACCCGCCGACTTCGCAGAAGCCGGCGTCTCGTCGTCGTGCGACTCCATGTAAAGCCGCAGAAAACCGTCGAACGTAATCACCTCGCCCGTGGCCACGAACTTCTCGCCACGCGTCGAAATGACAATCTGCGCCGTGGTCTTCTCCAGCTCCGCATCCGCCATCTGACTCGCCACCGTCCGCTTCCATATCAGGTCGTACAACCGCTTCTCCTGTGCCGTCGTACCCGCCTCCCGCCGATCGATGTAGGTCGGCCGGATAGCCTCGTGCGCCTCCTGAGCCCCCTTGCTTTTGGTGGTGTACTGCCGCGTCTTATGATACCGAGCGCCGAACATAGTCGTCACCGCCTCCTTGGCTGTCCCCAACGCCAGCGACGACAGGTGCACCGAGTCGGTACGCATATACGTAATCAACCCCGCCTCATAGAGCCGCTGGGCCACGCTCATCGTCTGACTGACCGAAAAACCGAGCTTGCGCGCCGCCTCCTGTTGCAGCGTAGAGGTCGTGAACGGCGCCGCCGGCGTCCGTTTCCCGGGCCGGGTCTCCACCGAACCCACGCTAAACCGCACATCCGCCGCCGCAATAGCCGTCAAAAACGCCTGCGCCTCGGCCTCCGTCCCGAAGCGGGTATTCAGCTCGGCCTTGAACCCCGCCCCCTCCGGCGTGGTGAATTCCCCCACCACCCGGTAGTAATCCGACCCCGAGAAACCCATAATCTCGCGCTCGCGCTCGACGATCAGCCGCACCGTGACCGACTGCACCCGGCCCGCCGACAGCGACGGTTTGACCTTCTTCCACAACAGCGGCGAGAGCTCGAACCCCACCAAGCGGTCCAACACACGCCGCGCCTGTTGGGCATTCACCAGGTTCTGGTCCACCTGCCGGGGATGGTCCACGGCATGCAGAATGGCATTCTTCGTAATCTCATGAAAAACGATCCGCCGCGTCTTGTCGTCCGGCAGCTGGAGCGTCTCCTTCAAGTGCCACGCGATGGCCTCTCCCTCGCGGTCCTCATCGGAGGCCAGCCACACGGTCTGCGCCTCTTTCGACAGCTTCCGCAACTCGTTCACCACCTTCACCTTGTCGGGCGAGATCTCGTACTCCGGCTCGAAACCCCGCGCAATATCGATACTCAACCCCTTCTTTTTCAGGTCGCGGATATGTCCGAAGCTCGACCGAACGGTATATTTGTCGCCGAGGATCTTCTCGATGGTCTTGGCCTTGGCCGGAGACTCGACGATCACCAAATTTTCCTGCATAAAAAAATTCTCTCCGAAAAAACGTAAAAACCTAAAGGTAGAAACCGCCCTTTAGGTTAAAAAAACTCTTTCATCAGCAACTCCCCCCGGGCAGCGCATAACCGCCCCACACGCCCCACAGCCCCACCGTACATGTATCACTTAATCATCGTGTAAGTCAGCACCAGCCGCGGCGGATATTCCGATCCGGTTCCGTAGATCCACGCCCGCCGCAAGCTGTTCCGCTCGGCAAACGACGGAAGCAGCTGAACAGACCGCTCCTCGCGCCCCGTGAGGAGTTTCTGCACATGCGAGGTCACATCGAAACGATAAACCCCCAACGAACGGTTCAACGCCCCGCCCAAAGTCGACTTATAGCCCGTATTGGCCGCCTCCAGCACCGGGTTATACTCCGACAGAAACTCATATTTCCCCAAGTCATAATACATCCCCAGCGACGAGAACGAACGGTCGTACTGCTCCTCCCCGGCATCCACCATCGTCACCTCCAGCGCCGCCCGATGCAACGCAATGTGACTGTACCCCATCGCCTTAGCCCGCTCCTGAAGCGCCTTGAGATCATCACGATCCACCTCGATCTCGCCCATCAACCCCGCCAAGCCCTGCACATAAACATACCGATCCGTCTGCACCGGTTCCCCCGCCGCGTTCACCCGCACCGTCCCCTCGATCGTCTGGTCGGCCAGCGCATAGTCGTGCCCGACGGTCGAAAAGCTCACATAGTCGTAAGTCAAGTCCCCGTTGTAGAAGAATATCTTCTGTTGCAGCGCACTGTCCGCCTCCTCGCCCGGCCCCGAGTTGTGGTAGAAGAGGAACATCATGCTCTGCGACAAGTCGAGCTGCAGCATCAGCCCCTCGCTCCCCGCCTCGGCCGACTCACGCAACCGGAAATAAAACCCCGAAAAACGCCGGTGAAAAGTCGTGTCGTTGTAGTAAACGTTCTCCTGACTCTGTGTATTATCCAACAGCCGTTCGGCAAACTCCTGCGGCAGCCGCCCCAAAGCGGTCTTCACTCCTTTCTGTTCGAACGAGAAGAGGGGTTTGTCCTCGTCGATATACGGCCTCATGTCGAAATTGCTGAAATAAGCGCTGTCCTGATAGAACCGCACCCCGCTCTTGACCTCGAACACATCCACGATCACGCTCTTGGCCGTATCCCCCGTAACCCCCGCAAAAGCGATCGCATAGCGCATCGAATCGATCACCGGATTTTCGCCGAAATAGTGCGTATGTTTGAACCCCTCCGGCGAGTAGTTCGAGAAAACGGCCACATCGGTCCGCCCCACCACCGGATCGACATACGACCCCATGTACGGCTGATAATACCCCGCGATATTGGTATCCAGCGAGTCCCCCACCGCCACCCGGGTCCGCACCGTGATCGTCGAGTCGATCTCGCTCCCCATCTGCTGCGCCGGCGGCACCATCCCGTTCCCGAACATATCGTCGCGGTCCGTGCACCCCGTCCACAGCAAAGCCACACCACACACCAAGCCCCAAAGCCCCCCCAAGCCCCGAGAACCCCGCCCAAAGAGAAGCCCGTTCTTATTTATCCAAGAGTTTGTCATAAAATTCAGCATAAGCATCCTCGTATCCCGCCTCTCCAACATATTCCAACACCGGTTTCCCCGTCCCGGCAATATACTCGCGCAACTCCGCCCCCACCTCTTCCGTCCCGAGCGCCACCCCATCCGCATACTCGATCGCAAACCGCATCAGGTTCCGATAATCCGGCCGCTCCAACAGCCTCAACTCCTCCCGCTTGATCCCCTCCTGCACCAGTTTCGCCGCCAGGTCCGCATTCAGCTGCCCCGGGAAACCCTCCGCCCCGTAAACCGACACCACGATCTTCAAATCCCGGAAAATAGGATCGTTCCGGAAGATCCGCTTCAGATAGATCGGCACGATGGCCGTAAACCAATCGTGACAGTGCACCACATTCGGCGCCCAACGCAGCTTCTTGACCGTCTCCAACACCCCCCGCGCAAAGAATATAGCCCGCTCCTCATTATCCGCAAAATACACCCCCTCCGCATCCACCCACGTCGCCTTGCGCTTGAAAAAATCGTCGTTGTCGATAAAGTAAACCTGCACCCGAGCACTCGGAATCGACGCCACCTTGATTATCAACTGATGGTCCGCATCGTCGATAATCAGGTTCATCCCCGACAACCGGATCACCTCGTGCAACTGATTCCGCCGCTCGTTGATACAACCCCACCGAGGCATGAAAATCCGAATCTCCGCCCCTCGCTCCTGCATCGCCTGCGGCAGGTGACGACACAAGGCCGACGTCCCGTTCTCCGGCAGGTAAGGAACTACCTCCTGACAAACATACAATATCTTGGCTTTATTCTTCATCAAACGTTCCTCCTTACTCCAACTCCCACAAAGATACGACTTTTTTTCCGTTCGTTTTCTGCTCCGACCGTTCTTTAGCGACGGGAGGGTACTGTCCCTTTCTTGAAAGAAAGGTACGGTTCTATCCTGTCACCAAAGCACGAACGAACAAAAACGAGCAGTTAAAGAATGAGCATAGCATCGCCGTAGGTACCGAATCGATATCCTTCGGCCTTGGCCGTTTCGTAGACCTTCATCAGTTGGTCGTAGCCCGCAAAAGCCGAGACCATCATCAGTTGCGTGGAGTACGGGAGGTGGAAGTTGGTCACCATGGAGTTGGCGACGCTGAAATCGTACGGCGGGAAGATGAACTTGTTGGTCCATCCTTCGAACGGTTTGAGCATGCCGTCGGTCGAGACCGAACTTTCGATCGTTCGCATGACCGTCGTTCCGACAGCGCAGACCCGTTTTTCACGTGCCCGGGCCGTATTGACGACCTGTACGGCCTGGTCCGGGATGAAGATCTGTTCGCTGTCCATTTTGTGTTTGGTGAGGTCCTCGACGTCCACCGACCGGAAGTTACCCAGCCCCACATGGAGCGTCACCTCGGCGCACCCCACACCCTTGATTTCGAGCCGTTTGAGGAGGTGTTTGCTGAAGTGGAGGCCAGCGGTCGGCGCAGCCACAGCCCCCTCGACCTTGGCATAGATGGTCTGATAGCGTTCCTCGTCCAAAGGTTCGTTTTTTCGCCCCAGGATATCGGTCGGGATGGGGGCTTCGCCGAGCTTATAGAGCGCCGTCTTGAACTGATCGTAGTCCCCGTCGAACAGGAAACGGAGCGTCCGCCCCCGCGAAGTCGTGTTGTCGATCACCTCGGCCACCAACGCATCGTCGTCCCCGAAATAGAGTTTGTTCCCGATTCGGATCTTCCGCGCCGGGTCCACCAGCACGTCCCACAACCGCTGGTCGCGGTTCAGCTCGCGCAGCAGAAAAATCTGGATCTCCGCGCCGGTTTTCTCCTTGTTGCCATACAGCCGCGCCGGAAAAACCTTCGTATTGTTGAAGATCATCACATCCCCCTCGCGGAAATAACCGATGATTTCCTTGAACGTCTTGTGTTCGATCTTCCCGTTGCGACGATCGAACACCAAGAGCCGCGATTCATCCCGATTCTCGGCCGGATACTTGGCAATGAGGCTCTCCGGCAAGTCGAACTTGTACTGTGATAACTTCATAATCTTCTGATTTCTATGCGCTAAGGTTTTTTCTTTTCGTTCGTTGTTCCGCCGGGGGCGGGGTGGCGGAGGCTCGCGCACTCCATAAGAGTCCGGTTTCTCTACTTGCCGCTCTGCCATCAAAGAAAGTTCGGCCTTGCGCCCACCCCCCGAGGCTATGCAAAACCCCGATTGGCGTGCCCAGCGGCACCGCTAAGGCCGGCGACTCTGCGAGTCGCAACTTGCTCTGCCCCAAGCTTAGCCGAGATCTCACCATGACGGCCGCCACCCCCGGCGGAAGGCTGGGGCCGCAACATTCGCTTCGCTCATTTGCGCCCGCGCAGGCGACGGACCGAAGAATTGCTCCACTCAATGGTCATTGGCCGCGCGCCTTAGGAGCGCGGGGTTTGAGGGGACTGCCCTACGCGGGCGGCGGCCCAACTAAGGCTAAGATAACCCCAGCAAAACACCCAACGAGTGCGCCGGGCGGGCGGTGCCTTCCGGCACTCGGGACTGGCCATCCGGGCGAGAAACATTCTTTGGCCGCGCGCCTTGGGAAATCATTCCCGATAAACTCACCGTTTATCGGAGTGATTTCCTCTTAAGGCGGGGCGCGCGGGATTTCTCACTGCATTTTGCCACGGGAACCCAACAACAGAGGTCGCCCGCGGGGATTTCATCTCGATTGTGCTCTCGCACAACGAGCGAAATCCCTCTTTAACGCGAGCGGGCGACCGGTGCCGCTCGGCACTCGAAAGCTGGAGCTTGCTCGGCAATAGGAGGGGACTGCGCTCCCGCGCGGGGCCGCGGTGGGCCGGCGATGCTACGCATCGCTGGGGCCTCCGGGAGAAAAAGCCCAGCCCTCTCAGCCCCGCGCCCCCCCGAAAACCCCACCCCGAAAACAAACAGTATAAAGTATATACGGAATTACTGCGAGATTGTTTCAACCGGTGCAAGCGTCGCCGACAATTTCGCTTCGAGCTCCTCGAGCGAGAGACACGCTTCGGCCCGGTAGCCACCGCTGCGGAGACGTCGCAACGCCATCAAATGAGCACCGCTCTTCAACCGCCGTCCCAAATCACGGGCAAACGAACGGATATAGGTCCCCTTACTGCACGCGATACGCACCTCGACCTCCGGAGCTGTCGGCAACCGACACCCCTCCAACCGCGCCTCGTAGATCGTCACCCGCGCCGTCCGCATCCGCACCTCTTCGCCCTCCCGCGCATACTCGTAAGCCCGTCTTCCCTCCAACTTCTTGGCCGAGTAGACCGGCGGCTCCTGCTCCTGTTCGCCGACAAAGCCGCGCAAAACCGCTTCGACCCCCTCCCGCGTGATGTGCTCCCACGGATAACGCGCATCGACCGGATGCTCCAGGTCGAAACTCGGCGTCGTAGCCCCCAACTCGATCACCGCCCGGTACTCCTTTTCCTCGGCCTGCAACTCGTCCACCCGCTTCGTGGCACGACCCACGCAAACCAACAGCACCCCCGTCGCCAGCGGATCGAGCGTCCCGGCGTGCCCCACCTTGATCTTACGATACCCCAACCGGCGCATCAGCGTACGGACCCTACGCACCACATCCGTCGAGGTCCATCCGAGCGGTTTGTCGATCGGGAGCACCACCCCCTCCGGAAAAGGATACTCCGGCCCCAAGCTTTCCAAGAGATTCTCTGTCATGCCGCCCAGCTATTATCCGAGAATGATCGCCACACTCCCCGCCACCGCACAATACAGCGCAAACCACCAGAGTCTGCCCCGGCTGACGATCCGGATCATCACCCGACAGGCGAACAACCCCGAGAGATACGCCGACAGAAAACCCGCCGCCAGCGCATAGGCCGAAATCCCCGACGCCGCCGGCGAAAATTCACCCTTCAGCAGTTCGAGAAAAGCCTCCCCCAAGATCGGCACCAGCACCATCAGGAACGAGAACTTGGCCAACTGCCCCCGATCATCGCCCAGAAGCATCCCCGTAGCGATGGTCGACCCCGACCGCGAAATCCCCGGAATCACCGCCACCGCCTGGGCCAACCCGATCACGAACGCATCCCGCACCGAAATATTCCGCACCTTTTTCACCCGGATGAAATGGGTCAACAGCAACAGCCCCGCCGTCACCAACAGCATCGACCCCACGAACCGCACCCCGCTGCCGAACAACGCCTCGACCCGCTCTTTGAAGAAGAGCCCGACGATCAGAATCGGCACCATCGAGACCCCGAGTCGCAACAGGTAACGCGACTCCGCATTGACCCGAAAAGTCAACCCGCCGCGCACCAGCCGCACAATCTCGCCCCAAAAGACCGTGATCGTAGCCAACACCGTCGCGGCATGTACCAAAACTGCGAACGTAGTATCGTCACCGATCTCCGTCCCTAAGATCCGCCCCAACAACACCAAATGCCCGGACGAACTCACGGGCAAAAACTCGGTCAACCCCTGGAGCAAACCGAGCAAAAGCGCATCGACCGTTCCCATCCGCTACTCCGCCCCCCGCTTGTTGTCCGCCTCCGCGCCTCGCACCTTCGGCCGGTACATGATGGCATAGATCTCGAACAGAAAACCTGCCAACAACAACACCGGAGCCGCATACAATCTCCGAAAACTAAACATTCCGTAGTCGAACTGCGTAGCCGGATCGTCGCTCCCGCCGCCGCTCAACAACACGAACCCCAAAACAATCGCCGCCACACCCCCCAACATCATCACATAATTCCGCTTCCCGAACGGCATCTGACTCCCTTTATCCATAATCTGCTCTATGTTAATCTATCAATTCGTCCCTGCAAAATCTCCCCTGTGCTTTATTAACTTCGCTTCGCTCGTTTTGCTTTCGGTAATTTGCAAACCGTCATTGGCTACGAGATAGAACTGTTCTTTTTGTGAACAAAAAGAACCAAAAAAACTTCCGAGCGCATCCCTGCGGGATGCTTTGGCCGTGTCAGCCTGGTGCTTTGGGTGGGGACGTTTGGCATCGGCGCGCTAAGGTAATTTACGCATGACGCGCCGTGCCGAATGCCCCACCCACAACCCTGAGGATTGCGGAGCCTAAGGCGTAGCGTATGCTAGCTGAAAGTTCTTTGGGTCCCTTTCTTTCAAGAAAGGGACAGTACCCTCCGGTTGCTAAAAACCGTTTACACATTATACCGAAGTAACAAGAGGAAAGCGAAGGTAAAAAGAACGGAGGATTTAATCGGTGAGTCGGACATACCGGTTGACCGCCACCGCCGTAAAGGTAGTGCAAATGCAGACGCCAACCAAAACCATGGCACTGGCCAGCAAGGCGAACGTTTCGCGATCTGCGACGAGTTTGACTTCCGGCAAGACCTCGGCGAGTCCGTCCGCAAAGAGGTAGAGGAGTCCCGCCGCCAACACCCCGGCCACGACTCCCTGTGTGAAGCTGCGCAGGACGAACGGTCGGCGGATAAAACCGGGCGTAGCCCCGACGAGTTTCATCGTCGCAATGGCCTGTCGTTTCGCCGCCACCGCCAGCCGCAACGTGTTCGAGATCAGCATGACCGTAATCAGGAGCAGCAGCCCGCCTAGCCCCAACAGAATGGCATTCAGGCGATTGAGATTCCGCATGACGGTCTCTACGATCTTCCGCTGGTAGACCACCTCGGCCACCCCGCGCCAGGAGGTACACTCTCGTTCCACCTCCACGAGCTTCGCCGACTCGGCATACCCCGGATTGAGGGTCACCTCATACGACGCCGGCAGCGGATTTTCCCCGAGGAATCCCACGAAATCGGTTCCGATATAAGCCTGAAAGTCCCGTGCCGCCTCGTCGGCCGAGACATACCGCCACCCGGCAATCGCCGGGTGCATCCCCAAGCGTTTTTCGATCGTCGCGCGCTGAGCCGGCGTGACCGTGTCGGCCAGCATCACCGAAACGCTCAACTCGCTCCGCACAACCGACGTCGACGAATAGGCATTTATCAGGATATACCCCACCATCCCCAGCAGCAACAACACGAGCGTCACGCTGACCGTCGCCACCGAGTAATCCGCCTTGAGTCCCTTTTGTCCTGCCATAGGCTTGCTGAAATTCTGAATTTTACCTCCCCGCCCGGCCACTGACCATCGTTCTGCGGTTCCGCACTTGTTCTGCCTTATTCGACCCGTCGCCCACCCCCGAGGCTATGCAAAACCCCGGTTGGAGTGCCCAGCGACACCGCAGAGGCCAAGCGAATCTGCGATTCACAACTTGCTCAGCCCAAAACTCGTTCGGGATCTCACTATTGACGGGCCGGAGCCAGCGGTGCTTTGCGAAGAAGAGCCCAGCCCAGCCCAGCCCTCGAGTGCCGAGCGGCACCTCGCGCCGTGCGGCTGCCCCGGAAAACTACTCTGCCCCACAGTCATTGTCCGCGCGCCTTGGCGATTCATTCTATTTTGCGGTTAGCAAAATAGTTGAATCGCTCTTAAGGCGTG
>CAJTNK010000064.1 GCA_910577885.1 uncultured Rikenella sp. | reverse complement strand
TTAAGGCGTGGCGCGCGGGATTTCTCGCTGCATTTTGCGACGCAAACCCAGCAAAGCCCCTGTGGTACCGCGCGGCACACGAAAGCTGGAGTTGACTCGGCAACAAGCTAAAACTGCGCTCCCGCGCGGGGCCATCTACTAAGGTCGAGAGAACCCCGACAAAAGCCCCAACGGGGCCTCGCGGCGAGCCAGCGATACTCCGTATCGCTGGGGCCATCCGGAAGCAAAAACCTGCTTTGTCCGCCCTCGAGTGCCCAGCAACACCCGGCCGGCCGAGGAAACCGCCTCGGACCACACGCCCGTTAAACCCCGTTACGCCTTCCCCGTAAACAAACCCAACGTATGGCCCATGTCCCGCTCCTTGGTTTCCAGGTAGTGGGCATTGTGCTGGTTCGGCGCAATCACGATCGGCACATTCTCCACGATCCGCATCCCGTAGCCCTCCAATCCGACCCGTTTCTGCGGGTTGTTGGTCATCAGCCGGATGTTCCGCACCCCGAGGTCGCGCAAGATGCTCGCCCCCACGCCGTAATCCCGCTCATCGGCCTTGAATCCCAGTTCGAGGTTCGCCTGCACCGTGTCCAGCCCCTCATCCTGGAGCTTGTAAGCCCGGATTTTGTTGAAAAGTCCGATCCCGCGCCCCTCCTGATTGAGATAGACGATCGCCCCTTTTCCGGCCTTCTCGACCATCTCCATCGCCTTGTGGAGCTGGGCCCCGCAGTCGCACCGACACGACCCCAGAATATCGCCCGTGGCACACGACGAGTGTACCCGCACCAACACCGGCTCCTGTTCGTCCCACTCGCCTTTGATGAGCGCCATGTGTTCCAAACCGTTGCTCTTCTGTCGGTAGACCACGATATCGAAATCCCCCCACTGGGTCGGCAGCGTCGCCCGCGCGCCCCGTTCGATGATCGACTCCTCGCGCAAGCGATAAGCGATCAGATCGGCGATCGAAATGATTTTCAGCCCGTGTTCCTCGGCAAACCGGAGCAATTCCGGCATCCTGGCCATCGTCCCGTCCTCGTTCATGATCTCCATCAACGCCCCCGCCGGGTAGAGCCCCGCCAGCCGCGCCATATCCACCGCCGCCTCGGTATGCCCGGCCCGCCGCAAAACCCCGCGATCCTGTGCATAGAGCGGATTGATGTGTCCCGGCCGACCGAAGGTCGTCGGCGTCGAAGCCGGATCGGCCAAAGCCCGAATCGTCGCCGCCCGATCGGCCGCCGATACCCCCGTCGTACACCCTTCGAGTTTGTCGATCGTGACCGTGAACGGCGTGCCGAGCACCGACGTATTATCCGTCACCTGGTGCGGCAGGTCGAGCTCCCGGCACCGCGACAGCGTGATCGGCGCACACAGCACCCCCCGGGCGTGTTTGAGCATGAAATTGACTTTCTCCGGCGTGATGAGCTCGGCGGCGATAATCAAATCCCCTTCGTTCTCCCGGTCCTCGTCGTCGACCACGATCACGAACTCGCCCCGACGAAAATCGTCGAGTGCCTCCTCTATGGTATTCAGTCTGCTGCGTTCCATGTTTCTCTATGTATGATTTTGTTGATTTCGTTTTTTCAGCCAACGCTCCCGCACCCGACGGTACAGAGCCAAGATCGGCTCCAACCGTTTCTTGTAAGCGTCCGGATTGAACAGCGCCGAGTCGTTCGTCGACTTGTAGGTCAGGAAAATCGCGATCGGGAAGAGGATCAGACTCGAAATCCAGATCCCCCAGAAAGCCGGCCAGACACCGTCCTTGACAAACTTTTCGCCCGTGATCGTAATAATATAGTAGATCACGAAGAAGAGTACCGACACGACGATCGGCATCCCCAGCCCCCCTTTCCGGATAATGGCCCCGAGCGGCGCGCCGATCAGAAAGAAAATCATGATTGAGAACGGGAGTGAGATTTTACGTTGAAAGTCAGCCTGCGCACGGTAGAGCAGTTCGGCCGTATAGCGCATGAAGTCCTGTTCGTAGTCCGCATACCCGCGCGCCTCCTCCGCCCACGAAGAAGCCTGCCCGAAAACCGCATTGCGGTCCTCGACGCTCATCGTATCGAGGGTTCTGAGCATTCCAGCCGGATGCAACACCGGCAACGAATCCAAACTAACCACCGAGTTCAGATTCCGGATCAGATGCGATTTGACCAGCCGATTTTCGAACGCCGTCACCATCGAATCCTGGGCATGTTTGAGCGAGTCGATGGTGTACGACAGCTCGGTCATGTTTTTGGTTTCGCTGCGCGAGGCGAACTGCTCCTGGTCCGACCGTTCGAAAGCGAAGCCCGACAGCGGAACCAGCAACAACTGATCGTCGAACATATGGTGGCTCAGCTGGTTCTTAGAGAACCACTGATAGTCACGATTCTCCTCATAGATCTGCCCGTTGTACAGCATCACGATCAGGTACTTCCGGTCGTCCGAAATACGGATATAGCCCGAATCGGCCACCGTGGTCTGCATCTTGCTGTAGGTCTTGTTGTTATAGATCAGAATATCGGTCAACTTACCGGTCTCCGGATCTTGATGTCCGATCCGGATACTCATGTCCGGAATCCCGTTGAAGAAAATCCCGTCCTGAAACTTCATCTCCTGCTTCTGCTTCGAAATGTCGCTCAGCAACGAGAACATCTTCTTGTACGAATACGGCGTAAAGTTGTTGATAATGAAAAAGCTGCCGATACAAACAACGGTCATCAGGATAATCAGCGGCTTCATGATCCGCGGCAGCGAGATCCCGGCAGCTTTCAGCGCCAGGAGTTCGTTGTTTTCCCCCAAATTGCCCATCGTCATAATGGAGGCCAAGAGGGTAGCGAGCGGCAGCCCCATCGGCACGAGCGTCGCACTGGCATAGAACACCAACTCGACAATGACCTCCGGCCCGAGCCCCTTACCCACCAGCTCGTCGATGTGCATCCACAGGTAGTGCATCAGCAGGATGAACATCACGATAAAAAACGTGAGGACCATCGGCCCCACATAGGCTTTCAATACGAAACGATAAACTGTCTTCATGTATGATCGACAACCCCGGGGCTCTTTAGCAACGTACGGGTACTGTACCTTTTACCTTCGTTTCCCTCGCTTTACTTCGGTATAATGTGCAAACGGTTTTTAGCAACAGGAGGGTACTGTACTTTCTGTGAACAGAAAGTACCAAAGAAACTTTCGAGCGCATCCCTCCGGGATGCTTTGGCCGTGTCTGCCTGTGTTTGGGTGGGGATTCTTTTTGGGCGCGCATAATGCGAGCTAAACCTCAGCGCGCCTAAAAGAACCCCACCCATAAACCTGAGGACTGCGGAGCCTCATACATAGCGTATGCTATCTGAAAGTTTTTCTGGTTCTTTTTCTTCAGAAAAAGAACAGTTCTAGCCCGTAGCCAAACACGGTTCGCAAATTGCCGAACAGAGAGGAGAAAGGCGAAGGCAACAAAAGAACAGTTCCTACTCGTAGCCAAAGAACGTGGGGATAGGCAATTTATAAAGGTACAAATTTATCAATTTTTCGGACAACCGATCGCCCTTTTGAGTTTCTCGACCAGCGTATCCCAAAGGGATCGTTCTTCGTCGAGTTCTTCATCGTTCACGAAATCGGTGATTGTGAGGATTGTACCTCCGGTGAGTTCCTCGGTATCGATACGCATTTCGAGGGAGCGTTTCTCGTCCCCGTCCCACTGGAAACGTACACTGACATTCGGTTTGGTGTGTACGATCCAAGCCGTTTGGGAGGTTTTTCCCCAGAAGAAGTCGTATCGGTTTCCGACCGCCTCGACCCGGTCGGCAAACCAGCTCTGCAATCCGAGGGGCGTCGAAACGGCCCGAAACAACGAACCCGACGTACAACGCAACGGGTATTCCAAAACAATTTTCCTTTTCATGGCATATCACCCGGTTGATGGCAGTAAGAGATAGGGAAGGGGCATTCGCAAAATAGGCAATCCGTGGGCAAAATCCTAATTTTCCGGTAAGAATTTCGCTTTATGGCAATCTGCAGACAGCCGCAACGTTAGCCGTTCATACAAAACAGGTAGATATATGGCCGGTTATTGCGCCTTAAACTTCGCCAAAGGGGAAAGAATGAACGGTATAGCCTGGGCCTCTCTGTCAACATTTCACTCACCATTATTTAACATAATATAAATAACAATTAAAAATAACTTCGCTTAATTTTACCTCTTTTCCTGACTTATCAGGAAATACCTTGCCCGGATTTCGTAGCTTGCTTGCATCCATAACCCGCCTGACTCCGGACCAGGAGAGCATCGAGCGATACATATCAGGCCTTGTCGAGCCCGGGCTGGACTCGGTATTTTCGCACCGTTTTGGCCTTTAATTGCTCCTCTCCGTCTCTTCATGCGATCTCTTGCAAGGCAAGTCCTGTCTAAAATTTAACATAATCAACCTTCTCTACGGAGACCGAATCCACCCGACGTCAATTATGATACTCGTCAAAAGATCCGTCCGTGAAAAACACGATGACACGAGCAATTTTTTTCTCTTTCTTCTCCGGAAGCTCCTCTTTGGGGTCTGTCAAGCCCTTTTTAAGCTCCAGTTGCTCATTTTGGATAATTACATTTGTAACGCTGCCGACTGGGGCAGCTATATCAGGACTTTCAGCCGGTTGATTAAATAAATCTCCCCCGGGAACAGGTTCTAAAAACGCGCTTCCCTGGTTCGTTTGACTCGCCGCCACGTTATTTACCGTTGTAACTTTATCGTGCTTTACATTCGTATTCTCCTCGGTGCTTTTCTTGGTGTTACTTTTGTAAATTTCACCTTGTCCGTTAATGATCCAATTCGGGTTGAGATTCGGAAAACGTAGTAGAATCCGCGATATGAACTCAAAGTTGGGCTTATTTCGACCTGATAATAGGTGCGATATGCTCGAGGGTTGCACCTCCATGATTTCGGCGAATTTTACAGCTGTAAGCCTTTCTGCTTTCAGGAATTCAGCTAAGCGATCCTTCATTTTTGTAATGTTTAGTATCACAAAGATAAACTATCCGGACGAATCCACAAGTATCTACATACAATCGCTAAACTCCCCCACTCAATCAGTTAGAAACACTATCCCAATAAATATAAACTGATTCGGCATATGAAAATCATATATCGTTGATTACGATGTAATTACATAATAAAAACTATGCTTTTATTAATTGTTTTCCTCATTTTGATACGATATAACGAAGTTACACAAAACTAAAAACCTTAGATAAAATGATCTAATCGATTAATAATTAGATTTTTACTATAACGCTTGTTTATGTTATATTGGATTAAAAATCAAGCATTACAACTCATAAAATCACATGTGTAACCCCTACTTCTGGAAGCGGGGTCGTAAAATGGGGTACAAAAAAGCGGACTCATCCAGGCACAAGCCTGGATGAGTCCGCTCGATCTCAAAAAGACTCCCTCCGTTAAGAGCTAAAAACCGAATCTATTTTTGACGGCAAATATTTAGTAAAAAAGAAGGGACCTCCCAAAAGAGGTCCCCGAGACAAATGCTCGAAAAAAATCTACAACCGTCCTGCGATCTTATCTTGAATCGCGCGGAACTCTTCCGGCGAGAGTTTGAGTTTCGGTCGCCCGAAGTCCAAATCCGATCCCTTGTTGATCGGCACCAAGTGAATATGCGCATGCGGCACATCGAGACCGATCACCGCCACACCGATCCGCTGGCACGGAATCGCCTCCCGAATCGCCGCCGCCACCCGTTTGGCGAAAACCATCACATCGGCCAACTCCCCATCCTCCAAATCGAACAGGTAATCGACCTCCCGTTTCGGCACCACCAGCGTATGCCCCTCGGCCAACGGATTGATATCCAGAAAAGCGTAAAACTTTTCATTCTCAGCAATCTTGTAACTGGGGATCTCCCCGCTGATGATCTTCGTAAAAATCGAAGCCATGATTCTCGACAATTTAATTATGTTAAATTAAAACTTCTTTTCCATCAAATAACCCCACGCCACAACCGCCCAAAAAAATCTCAATACTCCTCGTACTTCGGCCTGAGCAACTCGCTGTAAATTATCATCGCCTTCAGATCCATCGTCCCCCGCCGACTCTCCACCGGCTCCTCCATCACCGCCTCAGGCTGTATCCGCCCCTCCTCCGCCGCCTGCAACTTCGACGCCGCCAACAACGCCGCTGCATTCCAATTCCGTCCCTCACCGTGCACCATAGCTGTGGCAGCCGTCGCAGTAGTCGACCGCTCTTCGACGACCTCGGCCGTCGAATAAGCCATCGCCGGCTCCGATTGCCGTTGCTGCGGCTGCGGTCGCCTATCCGTTGCAACAGCCCGTGGCCGTGGCTGCGGTTTTTGCAACTGCCTCTGCGTCTGTTGTTTTCGTCCGTTTTTCCTGCGTTTGCTTTTCCCCAAAGCGCCCCACGAAGCACTCACCACAATCCCCAACACCACAAGCACAAACCGGATTATATCAAAACCATCCATCCGACCTATTTTTTAGTCAAACAATCTCCCCCGCTCCATTATTGTACATCCCCCCGTCAGTCCACCATCGACGCCTCTGTCCGATTCACCTTCTCGACCCCCTTCACCCCCAGCAGTTTTCCCATAATCACCTTCAGATCCTCGCTACTTCGGACGTAAAGACTGATCGTCCCTTCGAAAATTCCGTCGTGGCTGTGAATATGCAGCTCACGGATATTGACATTCAACTCGCCGCTGATAATCCGCGCCAGGTCGTAGAGAATCCCCACCCGGTCGATCCCCCGGACCTGGATCACCGCCAGGTAAGACATCACCTTTTCGCTCGACCACTTGGCCGGTACGATCCTCTCGCCATGCTGCGCCGAGAGTTTCACCGCCTGGTGGCAATTTTTTTTGTGCACCTCCACCCTTCCGTCCTCCGTTTTGAAGCCCACGACCTCGTCCCCCGGGATCGGATTGCAACACTCCGCCATGACATACCTCGTCTCTCCCTCCGCCGCCGTTGCAGCCGCCGCCGGATCGTTTTCCTGCTGCGTCCGGGCTTGCTCCTCGTCCGAGCTCCCTCCGCCGAGGAACTTGAACGGATTGGGAATCTGTAACGTCCAGTATTTAATCAACTTACTGGCCGCATTCTGTTTCAGGATCTTGTCCAACCCGTCGAGCCGGATAATCCCGGCCCCGAGCTTGCTGTAAAATTCGTCCTTCCCCGACGAATGGTAAGCCGGCAGCACCTTCCGAAACACCCGCGCCTGCAACGGCACCCCGAGACGTTTCATCTCGGCCTCGAACAACTCCTGCCCCTTTTTGATATTGTTTTCGCTCTCGCGCTTGATGAACTGTTTGATGTGCGTTCTGGCCTTGGCCGTCGTAATGTGTTCGAGCCATTCGACCTGAGGTCGAGCATTTTGCGAGGTCAGAATTTCGATTTGGTCGCCGGTGTGGATTTCGGCATACAACGGCGTAATCTTGTAATTGACCTTCGCCCCGATCGCCCGATTCCCGATCTTCGAGTGAATTTCATAGGCAAAGTCCAACACCGTCGCCCCTTTGGGCATGGTCTTCGACTCACCGCTCGGCGTAAAGACCACAATCTCAGAGACCTGCAAGTTGAGTTTGAAGTTGTCCATAAACTCCACCGCATCCTCCGACGGATTGTTGAGCGCCTCTCTAAGCTGGGCCAACCAGCGGTCCAACTCCTTGTCGTTCTTCACCTCCTCGGCATTATCGCCCGCCGTACCGTCGAGTTTGTACTTCCAGTGAGCCGCAAATCCCCGTTCGGCAATCTCGTCCATCCGCTCCGAGCGGATCTGCACTTCGGCCCAAATCCCCTCGGGCCCCATCACCGTACAGTGCAACGCCTCGTAGCCATTGGCCTTCGGCACGTTGACCCAGTCCCGAATCCGGTCCGTCTTCGACTTGTAAATCTCCGACACCAAGGAATACACGTACCAACACTGGGACTTTTCCGGAATCAACGGCGAGGGTTTGAAAACGATCCGGATGGCGAACAGGTCGTAGATCTCCTCGAACGAGACCTGCTTGCGTTTCATCTTCTTCCAGATCGAATAGACGGACTTCACGCGCCCCGAGATCTCGAATTCGATGTTGTTTTCCTTGAGTTTTTCGATGATCGGCGGGTTGAACTTCTCGATGAACTGCAACCGCTGCGGCTCGGTATCCTCCAGTTTTTGTTTGATCTGGTTGTATTCGTCCGGAAAGCGATACTTGAGGCTCAGGTTCTCGAACTCGGTCTTGATGGCATACAACCCGAGCCGATGGGCCAACGGCGCAAAGAGGTAAATGGTCTCGGAAGCGATTTTCATCTGCTTGTGTTTGGCCATCGACCCCAAGGTCCGCATATTGTGGAGCCGGTCGGCGATCTTGACCAGACACACCCGCACGTCGTCCGACAAGGTGAGGAGCATTTTCTTGAAATTCTCGGCCTGCTTGGAGATATCCTGCGCAAAAGCCCCCTCCAGCTTCGTAAGTCCGTCGACCAGCGTGGCCACCTCCCTCCCGAACCGATGGGCGATGTCCTCGACCGTATAGTCCGTGTCCTCGACCACATCGTGCAACAGAGCAGCCATCACCGACTTGACCCCGAGGCCGATCTCGACCACCACGATCCGAGCCACCGCCAGCGGATGGGTAATATACGGTTCTCCGGAGTGCCGCTTCACCCCCCGATGAGCCTCGTTGGCGAAGTAAAAAGCTTTCCGGATCCGTTCGTAATCCTGTTCGGTCTTACAAATCGACGCACACCGCTCGATCAGTTCGTCGAACTGCCGCTGCACCATCAATTCATCGTCCGCCTCGCGGTTTTCGACCGCCGCAGCCCGATTCGCATCGTCGTATACTGGGTGAGAATCTGCCATAATTCCACAATTTTCCGAAACCAAGATACAATTTTTTCGGCAATATTTCGTTCCCTTCCCTCAAAAAAAGAGCAAGAGGGGGCGCGCTTGTCCGTTTTTACAAACGTTCACAAGCGCGCCCCCCTCCGAATACCGCACCGAAAAATATTACTCGTTCGCCGTCGCCAACGCTTCGCGCACCTTGGCCTCCAGCTCCTGGGCCAGCTCCGCATCCTGCAACAGGAGGTTTTTCACCGCATCCCTCCCCTGGGCCAGCTTCCGGTCGCCGTACGAGAACCACGAACCGCTCTTCTTGATGATATTGAACTCGACGCCCCAGTCGATAATTTCGCCTATTTTCGAGATCCCTTCGCCGAAAACGATGTCGAATTCCGCGCGTCTGAACGGCGGCGCCATCTTATTCTTGACAATCTTCACCTTGGTTCTATTCCCCGTCGCCTCCTCTCCGTCCTTGACCGCCGCCCCCTTGCGGACATCGACCCGGATCGAGGAGTAGAACTTCAAGGCATTCCCCCCTGTCGTGGTCTCGGGATTACCGAACATCACACCGATTTTCTCGCGCAACTGGTTGATAAAGACGCACAACGTATTGGTCTTACTAATGCTCGCCGTGAGTTTCCGCAGCGCCTGCGACATCAGCCGCGCCTGCAACCCCACACGTGCATCCCCCATTTCCCCTTCGATTTCGGCCTTGGGCGTCAAAGCAGCCACCGAGTCGATCACCACAATATCGATGGCGCTCGACCGAATCAAGTGGTCGGCAATCTCCAACGCCTGCTCCCCGTTGTCCGGCTGCGAAATCAGCAGGTTATCGACATCGACGCCCAGTTTCTCGGCATAAAACCGGTCGAAAGCATGTTCGGCATCGATAAAAGCCGCAATACCGCCATTTTTCTGCGCTTCGGCAATGGCATGAATGGCCAGCGTAGTCTTCCCCGAAGACTCCGGCCCGTAGATCTCCACAATCCGCCCCCGCGGATACCCGCCGATCCCCAAAGCATGGTCCAACCCGATCGACCCCGACGAAATCACCGGCACATCCACCGCCACATGGTCGCTCATCCGCATAATAGACCCTTTCCCGAAATCCTTTTCGAGTTTGTCCATCGCCGCCTGAAGCACCTTGAGCTTCTCGGCCGGGATCTCCGGTTTTTTCTTCCCGGCGGCGGCTTTGTCCGTACCCGTTGCCTTTCCCTTTTCCGCCCCGGCTGCCGCTTTGGCCGCCGCTTTCTCCCCTGCAGCCGCTTTCGCAGTCGCCGAAGACTTTTCTTTTTCTTCTGCCATCAGTTAGTTTCTTGTTGTGTATGAATTACTTAACATCTTCTATTATCATTAATCCCTCGCCTCGTCCCACTCCACGATCTGTTCAAAGTGCCGTTTGGTCTCGACCTTCTCGAACACCTTCTCTATCACACCATCCGTCCCGATCACAAACGTGGTCCGCAACATCCCCATATAAGTCCGCCCCATGAATTTCTTTTCGCCCCACGTCCCATAAGCCTCGGCAATCGCATGGTCGGCATCCACCAACAACCGAAACGGCAATTGGTGTTTCTCGATAAACCGTCTGTGCGTTCCCGCCCCATCCGGACTCACTCCCACCACCGTAAACCCTTTGGCCAACAGCTCTCCATACCCATCCCTGAGCGAACACGCCTCGGCCGTACACCCCGACGTATTGTCCTTCGGATAAAAATAAAGTATGACCCGCTTCCCTTCGCCCAACACGGCGGACAACGACACACGATTCCCCGCCTGATCCTCGGCCGTAAACTCCGGCGCTTTGTCTCCTGCTTTCAACATCCTATTTATCAATTATTTTGGTACTTTTAATTGTAATCAGTCATTGGCTACGTGCCGGGACTGCCGCTTTTTGAAAAAAGCGGCACCAAAAACTTTTG
>CAJTNK010000063.1:1216-10853 GCA_910577885.1 uncultured Rikenella sp. | reverse complement strand
TGCGTTCTAAAGTTTTTTTGGTTCTTTTTGTTCACAAAAAGAACAGTACCCTCCCATTGCTAAAGAACAGTTACACGAAATACGAATCATTTAATATTTGTATCCTGTGAGTCGTTGGACGTTGGAGGCCGATTTGATCGGCACCAACGTGAATCCCCAGGAGTAGTTTCGGTTGGTCGGGAGCTGGTATTGCGCATAGGGTTGCGACCACCAGCTGTCGTCTCCGCCCAGTCCCAACATCTTGTGGTCCAGACACAGCTCGACGAAATCGCGCGGTGAGATGTCGTTGATGTGTGTTTGTTTGGGTTTGATGTTCCGTCCGGCGGCATCCGAGTGATCTTCGTCCGGGGTGCGGTTGGTCCACTGGTAGGGACGATCCGACTCTTGGCCGTCGAAATCCTCAACCGAGTTTTGCAAGGCGTTGAATTCCAGGGTGCTGTCCGCTTCGACCAGCAGGCCCGGACCTTTCGGCCGGTTGAGTGCCAGCCACCGGGTGTCGGTGTGGTGTCCCGTCTCCTGCGGACGCACGTAGTCGAAATTCTCAGCCCCCGCATGGCTGCGGTAGAGCCCGATGTTGGTTCCGTAATTCCGGTCCTGGTAGTTTTCTTCCGGTCCGCGGCCGAAATATTGCAGGTTGGCCATATCGGCCGGTAGGCGCATCCGCATCCCCAAGCGCGGCAATTGGCTCTTCGACGCCGGATTGCCCCGGAAATCGTAGCCCACGTGAATCGCCCCTGTCGGATAGATTTTGTAGGTCACCGTCAGCCCGCATCCTTCCGGCAGGTTGTAAACCGCCTCGACCACAGCCGTATTCGCTTCGGCTTGGGCCGTGACGGAGGCTGCCCGCAGGTTCCGCGAAGCCTCTTTCCACACCTGCAACCGCCGCGGCATACTGCTGCCGTAGTCGTTGTCGGTGGGTGCCCGCCAGAAGTTCGGTTGCAGACCGAACTCGCCGTCGATATACTCCTGTCCCCCGAACCGATACGAGGTGATGTTACCCGTGGTCCGGTCCACCGTCAGTCCGAAGCCCGAACCGAGGATCCCGATTTCAGACGTTCCGTTGTCGATCGAGAGGTTGCCTTGGGCCATGTAAGTCCGTTTGGCACCGCGCAGGTGGTCCAGGGCGAACTGCTCGGTCGCCACGACGCTCCCCGCTTTGAGCGGTCCGTCGGCCGCCCGCAGCGCGACGGTGAAGTTGACGAAGTACTCGGTTGCCGGCTGTGCCGACAAACCTCCGATCGGCACCGTGACGATGCGTGTTTCGCCAGGTTCGAGATTCAGGTTCGAGAGCGTCCCCTGACGCACCACCCGTTCGTTGGCCGTCACCGTGTACCGCACCACGTATTTCGACAGGTTCGTAAAGTCGTACCGGTTTTCGACCTCGAATTTCCCGCTCGAGAGGTCCACCGGACGGAACCAAACGTATTGGTACATCTTCCGGACCTCCGAGATCCCGGGGTGAGGCGTACGGTCGGGGTTTACCAGCCCGTTGCAGAGGAAGTTGCCGTCCGACGGCCGGTTGACGCCGAAGTCGCCGCCGTAGGCCCAGTAGTTGCCCCGGATCGAGTCTTCGACCAGCAATCCTTGGTCGACCCAGTCCCAAATGAAGCCCCCCTGGAGGTTCGGATATTTGTAGATCGCCTCCCACATGTCCCGGAACCCGCCGGTCGAGTTCCCCATCGCATGGGCATACTCCGACGGGATATACGGTCGGTCGGTCTGCATCTCGCCCCATCGAACGAACGTAGCCGCCGACGGGTACTGCGGGCAGAAAATGTCGGTGTTCCACTCCAGGATCGCCCGCTCGTACTGCACCGGCCTCAAGGTGTCCATCCCCTTGAGCCACAGATAGGTCTCGTAGAAGTTATAGCCGTTCCCCGCCTCGTTCCCCAGGCTCCAGAACATCACGCTCGGGAAGTTTTTGGTCTGGTGGTACATGTTCCGCGTGCGGTCCATGTGCTTGGCGAACCACGTCGGATTATTCCCCAAAGTCCGCCCCCGGGCCAGGTCGTATCCCATGCCGTGCGACTCGATGTTGGCTTCGTTGCAGAGGTAGAAACCGTACTCGTCCGCCAGCTCGTAGAACCGACGCTGCTGCGGGTAGTGGCACAACCGGATCGCATTGATGTTGTTGGCCTTCATCAGCGCGAAGTCTTCGCGAATGGTCTCCTCGTCGAGCACATGCCCATTCTTTTCGTGATGCTCGTGGTAGTTCACCCCTTTGATGTAGACCGGACGGCCGTTCACATAGTACCGGTTGCCCTTGACTTCGCTGGTCCGGAACCCGACCTTCGCGCTGGTATACTCCACGAATCGTCCGCCCACGCGGATTTTCAACACCAGGTTATAGAGATACGGATCCTCAGCGCTCCACCGCCTTACGTTCTTGAATGCGGCTTTGTTCTGCCGCGCGGTGCGCCGGAAACGCACCGTATCCCGCCCATAGCCGTCGAGTTCCAGCTCCTGGTACGAGTAGTCGACCATCGTTCCGTCGGCATCCTCCAACTCGAACCACACCTGAACCGGTCCGGACGGCCTCACGAAGTTGTTGACCATCGCCACATCCACGTTCAGAATTCCGTCCGTGTAGGCGCTGTCCAAGGTCGAAACGACATAAAAATCCTCGATATGGGTCTTCGGCTGCGAGTAGATGTACATCTCGCGTTCGATCCCGCTGAGCCGCCAGAAGTCCTGGCACTCCAGGTACGACCCGGTGCTCCACCGGTAGATCTCCAGCGCCAGCACGTTGGTCCCATCCGTCAGATAGTCGTTGAGCTTGAACTCCGCCGCATCCTTCGAGTCCTCCGAGTACCCCACGCGATGCCCATTCAAATAGACATAAACGCCCGACTTCGCCCCGCCGATATGCAGGTAGACATCCCGGTCTTTCATCCAAAGCGGTGCTTCGAACGTGGTCCGATACAGGCCCACTTCATTGGCCTCCGGCAACTTCGGCGGCTGCGGCTTGTGCGGTGCGAACTCGTACGGCTGGTTGGTGTAAATGGCGTCCCCGTACCCATTGACCTCCCATGTGGCCGGTACGTTCAGACTGTCCCAGTCCGAGACGTCGAACTCCGGACGGTAGAAATCCGCCGGTCGCTCCCGATGGTCGGCCAGCCACTTGAACTTCCACGGCTTGTTGAGCGAGATATAGTACTCCGAAGTCGCGTAGTCATTGACCACTGCCACATTCCGGTTCTCGTAGGACATGAAAAAAGCCCGCGGCCGTTCCCGCCCCACCTGTGCAATCTCCGGATTTTGCCACTCCGGCAGGCTGTTCGCCGTCGCTCCGGCCTCGCCGTTCCGTTCCTCGGCGGCCTGCCCGAACTGCCACTCGGTCGGCGGCACCTGTCCGTGCGCTCCGGCGCACAACCCGCCGCAAACCAGCAAAAGGGCGGCAATCGGTCTGATTCTCAGTTTCATATTCGATTTAATAAGTTCGGTTTTACATGTTTGGTTTATGGACAATCCTGCTTTTGGGCTACTGTATGGAACTGTTCTTTTTCTGAAGAAAAAGAACCAAAAAGACTTCCGAGGATGCTTGCGCATCCTAACTCTATCTCGGTACAGTGTCTGCCGACTGTGGGTCGGGGCAGTGGGGCGCGCTTCATGCGAGCTTAAACTTATAGCGCGCCCCACTGCTCCCGGCCCACGAACGAGCGGAGAACCTTGTGCCCCGGATGGCTTAAAAGTGCGAAGCACTTTGCTAAAGTTTCTTTGGTACTTTCTGTTCACAGAAAGTACAGTACCCTCCTGTAGTTAAACACGGTTTGCTAATTGTCAAAAACGAGCAAAGCGAAGTTAGTAAGAACAGTCCGTTTATTTTTGCCGGAAGTAGATCTGCATCGGCACCCCGGCGAAATCCCACTGTCCGCGGATTCGGTTTTCGAGAAACCGGCGGTACGGGTCCTTGACGTACTGCGGCAGGTTGACGAAGAAGGCGAATTGCGGCGTCGGTGTCGGCAGCATCATCGCATACTTGATCCGGATGTACTTCCCCTTGATGCTGGGCGGCGGTGTCTGCTCGATGATCGGTAGTATGAAGTCGTTGAGTTCGGAGGTCGGAATCCGCCGTTTCCGGTTCTCGCACACCCGCAGAGCCAGTTGCAAGGCGTCGAAGATGCGCTGCTTTTCGGTCACCGACGTGAAGACGATCGGGACGTCGTTGAACGGTGCGAGCTTCTCCCGAATCCGCTCGGTATACTCCTTCATCGTGTTGGTCTGCTTGTCCGGCACGGTGTCCCACTTGTTCACCACCACCACACACCCTTTTCGGTTCTTGACCACCAGGTGAAAGATGTTCATGTCCTGCGCGTCGACCCCCTGCGACGCGTCGAGCATCAGGATCGCCGTGTCGCAATCCTCTATCGCCCGGATGGTCCGCATCACGGAGTAGAACTCCAGGTCGTCCGTCACTTTCTGTTTCTTGCGCAGCCCGGCGGTGTCCACCAGGTTGAATTCCATGCCGAACTTGTTGTAATAGGTGTGGATGGCGTCGCGTGTAGTCCCGGCAATCGGTGTGACGATGTTTCGCTCCTCGCCCAACAAGGCGTTGGTGAGCGACGATTTGCCGACATTCGGCCGCCCGACGATCGCCAGTTTCGGAATCGCCGTGCCGTTGTCCGCCTCCGATTCGCTCTCTTCCGAGGCCTCGGCCGGCAGCGCCCCCACCACAGCATCCATCAGATCGCCGGTCCCCGAACCGGTCATCGAACTGATCGTGATCGGATCACCCAACCCCAGCCCGTAAAATTCATAAGCATCGGTCTGCCGCATCGAGTTGTCCACCTTGTTCACCACCAGGTGCACCGGTTTCGACTGTCGTCTCAACAGGCCGGCCATCGTCTGGTCGAGGTCCGTGATTCCGGTCTCGACGTCCACCATGAAAATCAACGCATCGGCCTCCTCGATAGCCAGCTGCACCTGTCGGCAGATCGCCTGTTCGAACACATCCTCCGAGTTGACGGTGAATCCCCCGGTGTCGATCACCGTAAACTCGCGGCCGTTCCAATCCGTCGTTCCGTAGTGGCGGTCGCGGGTCGTTCCCTCCGTCGCATCCACAATCGCCTGGCGCATCCCCACCAGCCGGTTGAACAACGTGCTCTTACCGACATTCGGCCGGCCCACTATCGCGACTATATTTCCCATATCGTTCCGGTTCTAAAACAGGGAGTAAAGATAATACAATTTTTTCGCATCTCCTGGATCGTCTATAACTCAATGGAAATGAATGCGATAGAAATTCATTATTAAATTTTTTTTAAAAATTTCGAAAATAATTTTGTAATTCCGATCCCTTGCCTTACCTTTGTCACATCGATTTAGGGAGGGTGGCAGTTTGGTACACAAATTGCTTCTTTTCATAAAAGAGTTTGGGTTAGTAGCCGAAGGGGTGGTTCCCGGAAGCGGAAATGGGCTTGATCTTTACGGTCAAGCCCATTTTTTTATACCCCCTCTCTCTTCTCATGTTAATTTGCTTTCAGTTTTTAGCGACGTGCGGGTACCGTACCTTTTCTGAAGAAAAGGTACCCAAAAGACTTCCGAGCGCATCCCGTTGGGATGCTTTGGCCGTGTCAGCCTCGTGCTTTGGGCGGGGCTTTCCGGTGTCGGCGCTGAGGTAATATACGCATTATTGCGCCGCACCGAGAAAGCCCCACCCATGCTCCTGAGGACTGCGGAGCCTAAGGCATAGCGTATGCTATCTGAAAGTTTTTTTGGTTCTTTTTGTTCACAAAAAGAACAGTTCCAGCCTGTTACCAATAACAGGGAGGTAAAATAAGAGTAGAGTAGTGGGGGGAGTATTAGATATGGTCTTGGATGAATTTTTCGCTGACCACGACCCGGATGGCCCGTTCGAGGATTTTGAATTCGAAGTCCGAGTATCCCAGGATTTCGCCGTCGATTTCGAGTCGGATGGGTTGTTCGGCGTGGATCCGGATCGAGCCGCCGCGGAAGAGCGAGATGCGCGGGATGTCGTAGATGTTGCCCGTGTAGACCGTTCGGAAGCGGCTGAACAGCCGCACACGGTTCATGGCCGGAATCACCGTCAGGTCGAACAGGCCGTCGTCCGGAATGGCGTTGGGCGTTTGGGTCAGTCCTCCGGCCGTGTATTTACAGATCCCGATGGTCCCCGTGAAGAGCTTGCCGGCAAAGACCTCTTCGCCGTCCACTTCGATCCGTACGCGCCGTGTCCGGTAGCGCACCGCCTCGCGAAAAACGTTGAACAGGTAGATCCAGTTTCCCCGATAGCCCTTTTCCTTGAGCCGGTTGAAGCCCCGGCACACCGCCGCGTCGTAGCCCACGCCCGCCACATTGGCCAGGTAGCGTGTTTGGTGGACCTTCGATTCGTAGTAGCTCACCCGCCCGACGTCCTGCAGGAAGGCGTGCCCCTGGCGGATCGACCGGATGGCATCCACATAGTTCCGCGGGATGCCGAACATCCGTATCCAGTCGTTGCCCGTTCCGACGGCGATCACGGCCATCAGAATATCGGTCGTCGGGCACTCCCGTTGGATGAAAAATCCGTTGACGGTCTCATGAATAGTACCGTCGCCGCCCACGACGATGATGCGGCGGTAGCCTTGCCGAACGGCCGTGACGGCCAGTTCCGTCGCATGGTATTTGTGGAGCGTGAACATGGCGTCCACGGCGATTCCCTCGTCGCGCAGCAGGCCGCTGATCTGCGGCCAGTCGGTGAGTCCGCGCCCGCTCCCCGCCACCGGGTTGACGATGGCGGCCCAACGCGACGATATGTCAAAACCGGTCGACATGCTTCTTCGTTCTGCTCCTCGTGTAGCCCTCCTCCTTACCGGACCCGCAGCCGCTGCCCTAAGCGCAGGGTGCTGTTCCGATCGATGCCGTTCAACTGGCAGATTTTCGTGATCGTCGTACCGTAGCGCGGTGCGATCCGTCCCAAGATATCCCCCTGCTTCACAATGTGATAGAGCGGCCCGCTGTTCGCCGGCCGCGGCTGTGCCGCCCGGATCACCGTCGAGTCGTCGGCCGCCGCCAAGAGCGAGTTGGCAATCTCCTGGTCGTCGCGGTCGTCCTCTTCCAGCAGCTCCGAAGCCCGCGAGTGGATGTTGAAGTACGACCGCTCCAGCGCGAACGTCTGGTAGCGCAGCATCCCCCGTTCGAAGTCGAAGATGAATTCCGGGTCGAAACTCTGGTCGCAGTACCGGACTTCGAAATGGAGGTGCGGTCCGTAAGCCCGTCCCGTGGCCCCCACGTAGCCGATCACCTGGCCTGTCTTGACGTACTCGCCGACTTTGACGTTCATTTTCGAGAGGTGGGCGTTCCAGGTCTCCAGCCCGTTCGGGTGGCGGATAATCACCAGGTAGCCGAATCCGCCGGTGTTGTATTTGGCATACCGCACCTTGCCGTCGAAAGCCGCCTTGACCGGTTCGCCGGGTTTCATCGGCACGTCCACGCCGTTGTGGCTCCGCCGTTTCCGCGGCCCGTACTTCGAGAGCACTTTGCCCTGCACCGGGCTGCAAAACTCATCGAGGTGGTCGACCATCTTCAATTCCAACAACTGCGGCAGGTCGTTGAGTTCGATGTTGCGGTACGAAAAGACCGATGCCGTGTCCCAGTTGTTCCGATACACGGCCAGTTCGCCCAGTTGCCGATCCAGTGCCGGGTGGTAGTATTCCCAGGTGTTGTTGCTGTAGATGATGACTTTCGTCTCCGGATCCTCCGTGGCGATGGTGTCCATCGGCCGTCGCGGCAGCTCTTCGATGGTCTTTTCGGCCGGCGGAGTCGTGCGCCGCTGAGCCGCCGCCGGAACCGTCGCCGTCAGGCCGAAAAGCGCTGCCGTCAAGCCGCCGCCGAGGAAAAAGGAGAGCAGGGTAGTCGTTCTCGTGTTTTGCGTGTTGCGCATCCTAAATAGTGTAATCTGCTTATGTGTCTTTATCGTTTCAAAAAGTCGCCCACCGTGTCGAACGCCACGGTGTGTTGCTCGCCGGTGGCCAGCTCCTTGACGGTGGCCGTCCGCTCCGCCAGTTCGCTTTCGCCGACGAAGACCATGTACGGAATCCCCCGTCGTTGTGCATAGTCGAACTGTTTCTTCATCTTCACCGCCTCGGGGTAGATCTCCGCCGCAACCCCCGCCCGCCGAACATCGCCCAGGAGTTTGAACGCTCCGAGCTCTTCCCGTCCGCCGAAGTTGACGAATAAGGCCCGTACGCTCTGTTCGGTCTCCGCCGGGAAGAGGTCCAGCCCCAAGAGTACGTCGTAGATCCGGTCGGCCCCGAAGCTGATCCCGACCCCCGAGGTATCCGGCAGGCCGAAAATCCCAGTCAGGTTGTCATACCGTCCGCCGCCGCAGATACTCCCCATCGGAAAATCCTGCGCCTTGACTTCGAAAATCGCTCCGGTATAGTAGTTCAGCCCCCGGGCCAGCGACAGGTCGAGCTCCACCGGCAGCCCTACCCCCACCGCATCCAAGTAGTCGAGTATGGTCGTCACCTCCCGGATCCCCAGCTCGCCGGTCTCCGACCCGCTGCCGATGATCTCCCGAATCGCCGCCAGCTTCTCCCGATTGTCCCCCGCCAGCTCCAAGATCGGACGCAACTTGTCGATCGCCTCCCGGTCCAACCCCCGCTCCGCCAACTCCCCGTTCACCGCCTCCAGGCCGATTTTGTCGAGCTTGTCGATCGCCATCGTGATCTCCATCATCTTGTCGGCATGCCCGATGGTCTCCGAGATGCCGTACAGGATCTTGCGGTTGTTGAGCTTCAACACTACCCGGATCCCCAACGCCGAGAACACCTCCTCCACAATCTGGATCAACTCCACTTCGTGCAACAGCGACTCGCTCCCCACCACATCCACGTCGCACTGGCAGAACTCCCGGTACCGTCCCTTTTGCGGCCGATCGGCCCGCCATACGGGCTGGATCTGGTAACGCTTGAACGGAAACACCAGCTCGTTCTGATGCTGAACCACATAGCGGGCAAAAGGAACGGTCAAATCATACCGCAACCCCTTGTCGCAAATCCGGTTCCCCAACACAACGGGATTGTCGCTCTCCGCGGCGGCCATCATCTCTTCGGATTCGACCCCTTTCAGAAAGTTCCCGGAGTTCAACACCTTGAACAACAACTTATCCCCCTCCTCGCCGTATTTCCCCAACAGGGTCGACAGGTTCTCCATGCTCGGTGTCTCCAACGGCGCAAATCCGTAACGACGGAATACGCTCTTCACGGTGTCGAACAAATAGTTTCGCCGTGCCATCTCAACGGGCGAAAAATCACGGGTCCCTTTCGGTATGCTCGGTCTCTGCGTGGCCATAAATACTTTTTTATTAATTGTTCCTTCTCTCTGTCATTTTTCATTGGCTACGGTATGGGACTGCCGCTTGTTGGCTTCGCCTTCCTCCTCGCCGCTCGGCAAAGCGTGCGAGCCCGCTCTGCTCTCGCTGGCAGCGTCGGTTGAAAAAAGCGGCACCAAAAACTTTTGAGACAGCATACGCTACGCCTTAGGCTCCGCAGTCCTCAGAGTTGTGGGTGGGGTTCTTTTAGGCGCGCATAATGCGAGCTAAAACTCAGGCGCGCCCAAAAAGAATCCTCACCCAAAGCACCGGGCTGACACGGCCAAAGCATCCCGTAGGGATGCGCTCTAAAGTTTTTTTGGTTCT
>CAJTNK010000063.1:0-1207 GCA_910577885.1 uncultured Rikenella sp. | reverse complement strand
TAAAGTTTTTTTGGTTCTTTTTGTTCACAAAAAGAACAGTACCCTCCTGTCGCTAATGAATAGTAACAGAGATAAGGAATGATTATTAGAAAGAGGTTTCGGGTTGTTCGGAAAGTGTAGCGACCATGACGGCTTTGATGGTGTGCATTCTGTTTTCGGCTTCGTCGAAGACGAGCGAGGCCGGAGATTCGAAGACCTCGTCGGTGACTTCCATTTCGCGGAGTCCGAACTGTTGGAAGATGGATTTTGCGACTTCGGTTTCGAGGTCATGGAACGCCGGCAGGCAGTGCAGGAACTGGCATGCGGGATTCCCCGTGAGTTCCATCATGCGGCGGTTGACCTGGTACGGCCGGAGCTGTTCGATCCGCTCGGCCCAGACCTCCGCCGGCTCGCCCATCGACACCCAAACGTCGGTGTAGATGAAGTCGGCCCCCGCCACCGCCTCGGCTACATCCTCCGAGATGGTAATCCGTGCCCCGTTCTCGCGCCGAAGCTTCTCCACCAGCTCCGCCGCCGGATGATACGCCTGCGGAGCCGCCGCCGAGTATTCGATCCCCATCTTCGCACACCCCACCATCAGCGACAACGCCACATTGTTATCCGCCGTTCCCGCAAAACAAACTTTCAGCCGTTCCAACGGCTTGTCGCTGTGCTCGATCATGGTGAGCAGGTCGGCCAAAAACTGGGTCGGATGACACTCGTTGGTCAACCCGTTCCACACCGGCACCCCGGAGTACTCCGCCAGGGTGTTCACAATCTCCTGCCCGTACCCCCGGTATTCGATCCCGTCGTACATCCGTCCCAACACCCGCGCCGTATCCTTGATCGACTCCTTTTTCCCCATCTGAGACCCGCTCGCGCCGATGTAGGTCACCCGAGCCCCCTGATCCATCGCCCCCACCTCGAACGAACACCGAGTCCGGGTCGAATCCTTCGCAAACAACAACACCAAATTCTTACCCCGCAAATACTGCTCCTCGGTCCCGGCCTTCTTCTCCGCCTTCAACCGAGCGGCCAAACGCACCAAGCCCTCGATCTCCTCCCGCTTCAACGAACTGATATCTAAAAAACTTCTCTTGTACATACCGCTTATTATTGATCTTTTATTTGTAATTCAGTCATTGGCTACGAGCCGGAACTGCCGCTTTTTTCAAAAAGCGGCACCAAAAACTTTTGAGATAGCATACGCTATGCCTTAGGCTCCGCA
>CAJTNK010000062.1 GCA_910577885.1 uncultured Rikenella sp. | reverse complement strand
GCTCTGCTCTCGGTACGCTGCTCGGTTGTTCACAAAAAGAACAGTTCTATCCGGTCGTCAAAGACCGTTTACACATTATCCCGAAGTAGGGTGTGGAGGGGTGGTAAGATAAAGAACGAATAATTTTCAGCGGGATCAAAAATAGTTATCTTTGTGGGGTTAAAAAAATCGAGAGACGATGAAATTACCGCAGACGGTGAATGTCCTGTTGTTGGGAGGTGGGGGACGTGAGCATGCTTTTGCGTGGAAGATCGCGCAGAGCTTGCGTTTGGAGAAGTTATACGTGGCACCGGGGAATGCCGGGACGGTGGCTTATGGGATCGGTGTGGATGTCGATCCGGGCAATTTTCCGGCTTTGAAGCAGTTTGTGTTGAACAATTATATCAACTTGGTGGTGGTGGGTCCGGAGCAGCCGTTGGTGGACGGGGTGAAGGATTATTTTCTGAACGACCCCGAGATTCGGCATATCCCGGTGGTCGGTCCGTCGCAGGAGGCTGCGCGGTTGGAGGGGAGTAAGGAGTATGCCAAGGCGTTTATGGCGAGACACGGGGTGCCGACGGCGGCTTATTTTGTGGTGACGGCGGAGAATCTCGAGGAGGGGTGCGAGTTTTTGGCCACGAAGGTTCGGGCGCCGTATGTGTTGAAAGCCGACGGGTTGGCGGCGGGAAAAGGGGTGCTGATTCTGAACGACTTGGCCCAGGCGCAGGCGGAGTTGCGGGCGATGTTGGAGGGGAAGTTCGGTACGGCTTCGAAGAAGGTGGTAATCGAGGAGTTTTTGTCGGGGATCGAGGTTTCGGTATTTGTGGCGACGGACGGGGTGTCGTACAAGATTTTGCCCGAGGCCAAGGACTATAAGCGTGTGGGTGAGGGGGATACGGGGCTCAATACGGGGGGGATGGGTGCTGTTTCGCCGGTGCCGTTTGCCACGGAGGAGTTTATGGAGAAGGTCCGGACGAGGATTGTGGAGCCTACGGTGCGGGGGATTCGGGAAGAGGGGTTGGACTATACGGGCTTTATTTTTATCGGTTTGATGAATTGCGGCGGGGATCCGATGGTGGTGGAGTACAACGTGCGGATGGGGGATCCGGAGACGGAGGTGGTGTTGCCGCGGATTCAGTCGGATATTATCGACCTGTTCGAGGGGATTGTCCACAAGACGTTGGACGAGAAAGTATTGGAGGTGACGCCGCAGACGGCGGTGACGGTGGTGTGCGTTTCGGGGGGGTACCCGGGGGATTACGAGAAGGGGAAGGTGATTTCGGGACTCTCTTCGGCGGGGGTTGAAGATGGCCGGAGCTTGGTGTTTCACGCCGGGACGGCGTTTGCCAATGGTGGCCGGGAGATCGTTACGGCCGGTGGGCGGGTGTTGGCGGTGACGTCGCTGGGGGCTTCCATTCCGGAGGCGGCGGCACGTTCGTATGAGACTATCGGCCGGATTGAGTACGAGGGGATGTATTGTCGGCGAGATATCGGGCGGGATTTGTTGTAGTTCTTTGTTCGAGTGGCGCGCGGGGTTGGTTTTTTCTCTGCCGGAAGGGTAATACCGAGTGCCGAGCGGCACCGCCCCCGCGGCGCACCCGTTGGGTGTTTTGCTGGGGTTCTCTTTGCCTTAGTAGGCGGCCCGGCTGGCTTGAGGCCGGTTCTCTTGCCCGTCGGGATAGCTCGACCCCGCGCGGACGGAGACGGTTTCTCACCCGAATGGACAGTAAAACGCCCTTTGGGCGCGCCCCCGCGGCGTAAGCGGGGCCTGCCCGGCCTGAGGGCAGTTCCCGCCCGTAGGGATAGCTCGATCCGCGCGCGGACGGAGACGGTTTCTCACCCAAATGGCCAGTAAAACACTCTATGGGTGTTCCTGGAGGCAACGCAACGGAAAACCGCGCCCACCGGGCGTTTTGCTGGCCTGTCGGGCGAGAAAGCTGTAGTTGAAGTGCAAGTAGCGGGCATCGCTACTCCTCGTCGGAATCGTTGACGACCAACAGAACCCGCTGGTGCCGACGGTATACAACGTACCGTAAGCCTTGTTATTCCCACCGTCGCGACAGCCCGGGGCCGGTTCGCGTGCCGAGAGGCACCGCGCCCGGGAGCTCGTCTCGGCCCAAAACCGCTCCGCCGGACACGGAAAAAACTTGTCGAACAGAAGAAACGAATGAGTCTGGACCTGACGCGACAAAGCCTCTTAAAGACACTCTTTTATTTTGTCTTGCTGGCTGTGATATTCTGGGGGGCCGAGCTCGTTCAACCGGCTCGGTCGGGGGTGGTTGCGGCAGCACATGCCGCTCCGGTGGTCGCTCCGACTGCCGGTATGCCGCTCGGGACGCTCATCGACAGTTGGGTCGGCTTTGTGCCCGGGATCGGTATTCTGCTTTCGTCTTTTTTAGTCTTCGTCAACTCGTTCTTCGTGACCCGGATCGTCATCCGAAATGTCATCTTCCTCGAACGGACTTACATGCCGGCCATTATCTATCTCCTGGTCAGCTCCGGGTATTACAACTCCTATATGAGCTTTCGACCGTTGCTGGTCGCGTTCCTGCTGCTGCTGGCCGTCGAAATGATTTTCAGGAGTTACAACTTCAAGGGATTGGCTACAGGACAGTACCTCACCATCGGGTTTATCCTCGGTGTGGCGGGAGTCATCTATGCGCCGGTCTTGCTGTTGGTGGCGTTGATTCCGGTCGGATTCGTGATCTTTCGGCTGTTCGACCTCCGAGAATGGGTCGCCGCTTTCGGGGGCTGGCTCTTGCCGATGTTCTTCAGCGCCTATGTCGTCTGGTGTTTCGGCGGAGAGTTCCTGAGCGTCTTTCGCTCGTGCCGGGATGCGCTCATGACGCCGCTCAAACTACCGGCGGCCAGGCTCTTCAGCAGCTTCGAGTGGACTTTCATCGGCTGCATGGCGGTGCTGTTCGTCCTCTCGATTATCACCTTCCTCGGACGCAGCAGAAGCTACAAACTAAAGCCTTTCAAGGTCTATATCTTCTTTATCTGGATGTTCGTGGTGTCGGTCCTGATCCTGGTGTTCGTGCCGTGCCGCTCGCTCTACCAGCTGCCGATTCTCGCGATTCCGCTCTCGGTGATTATCCCTACCTACTTCAACAGCCGTAAACCCAACTTCCTCTCCAACTTCCTCTATGCCTTGCTGATGGGCTGCGCGGTCGTTATCCACCTCTTGCCGTTCTTCTTGTAATTTCTTTGGTGACAGTACGGAACTGTTCTTTTGTTGGCTTCGCTTTCCTCCTCGCCGCTCGGTAATTTGTCAACCGTATTTGGCTACGAGCCGGAACTGCCGCTTTTTGTAAAAAGCGGCACCAAAAACTTTTGAGCTAGCATACGCTACGCCTTAGGCTCCGCAGTCCTTAGGTTTATGGGTGGGGCTTTCTCGGCGGGCGCGTAAGGTAATTACAGCCCAATCGCGCCGCGCCGGAAAGTCCCCACCCAAAGCATCGGGCTGACACGGCCAAAGCATCCCAGCGGGATGCGTTCGGAAGTTTTTTTGGTTCTTTTTGTTCACAAAAAGAACAGTTCTATCCCGTCGCTAATGACCGTTTACACATTATGCCGCTGCAGCGCGAGGAAACCGAAGTTAAAAAGAACGGTACCCTCCTGTTGCTAAGAATTACAACAAAGGGCGGTCAGAGGAACGGACGGTTATTTCAAGACGCCGAGTTGTTTGCCGACCTTCGTGAACGCTTCGATACACCGGTCGAGGTGCTCGCGTTCGTGACCTGCCGAAACCTGTACTCGGATGCGAGCCTGGTCTTTCGGCACCACCGGGTAGTAGAAGCCCGTGACGTAGATTCCTTCGTCGAGTAGTTTGGCTGCGAAGTCCTGCGACAGTTTGGCATCGTAGAGCATCACGGCACAGATGGCCGACTGAGTCGGTTTGATGTCGAATCCGGCGGCGATCATCCGGTCGCGGAAGTAGGCCACGTTGTCGGCCAGTTTCGTGTGCAGGGCGTCGCTCTCGGCCAGCATCCGGAACATTTCGATCCCGGCTCCCACCACGGCCGGCGGAATCGAATTCGAGAAGAGGTAAGGCCGCGACCGTTGGCGTAGCATGTCGATGATTTCCCGTCGTCCGGTGGTGAATCCGCCGACCGCCCCGCCGAAAGCCTTGCCGAGCGTCCCGGTGATGATGTCGACGCGTCCGCGAACGTCGAACAGCTCGGTCACCCCGCGTCCGGTCGGTCCTACGACCCCGGCCGAGTGGCACTCATCCACCATCACCAAGGCATCGTACTTCTCGGCCAGTTCGCAGATCCGGTCCATCGGCGCCACATTGCCGTCCATCGAGAAGACGCCGTCCGTTACAATAATCCGGAACCGCTGAGCCTGTGCCAATTTGAGCTGTGTCTCGAGGTCCTCCATGTCGGCATTCGCATACCGGTAACGTTTCGCCTTGCAGAGCCGGACGCCGTCGATGATCGAAGCGTGGTTCAGTGCGTCGGAAATAATCGCATCCTCTTCGCCCAGGATCGGTTCGAACACGCCGCCGTTCGCGTCGAAACACGCTGCGTAAAGAATCGTTTCTTCGGTCCCGAAGTAGTCCGAGATGGCCTTTTCGAGCTCCTTGTGGATGTCCTGCGTGCCGCAGATGAACCGTACGGAAGACATCCCGTATCCATGCGTATCCATGGCCCGTTTGGCTGCCTCGATCAGTCGGGGGTTGTTCGAAAGCCCCAGGTAGTTGTTGGCGCAGAAGTTCAGGACCTGTTTTTCGGCACCCTGTGCGTCTGCGACGGTGATTGCTGCCTGTTGACTGCCGGTGATGATCCGTTCGCGTTTGTAGAGCCCGGCTGCTTCGATGGCTGCAAGCTCGTCGGCCAGGTGTTGCTTGATTTTTCCGTACATGGTCTGTATGATTTTATTGTCACAAAATTATTCTTTTGTGCGAATAAAAACAATGGGAAAAATCGCGCCGGTATATTCTCATGTGATGGGTTTCCTCATCCCTGAGGCCGGTTGAGGCTTTTGTTGGGTTTCTCGCCCGTCAGGGTGCCGCTGGGGTGCCGCTCGGCACACCAACCGGGGTTTTGCATAGCCTCAAGGGGGGTGGGCGACGGGCCGAACTTTCTGAGAGGGCAGGCCAAAAAATGGCGGGGGTTAGCCAAGGGGGCGCAGCCCTCTTGGCTGCGTTCTTTGCTTACTTTCTGTCGCATCACAGAAAGTAAGTGCCCCCGCGGCATGAGCGGGGGAGAGGAAAGAGATTAATTTTACCCGAGAGGGTCGGGCCCCTAACCAAGGGGAGAGAACCCCGGCAAAACACCCACCGGGCGAAAAACTAATTCGCGGGCCTCCGCCATCCCGGGGCCGCCCGACAAAAGTCCTTCGGAAAAAGGGGTAGAAAGGGGGAAATCGAAAAAAGAGACCTGCCCCCGCGAGAAAAGCGGACGAAAAAAAGTCTACCGATAGCGTTCGATGAGTTCGACGAATCGTGCCGGGTCGTCGCAACTTATCACGTACCTCCCCTTTGTCGCCGTGTCGATTTGTACGAAGTTGCGCCACTGCGATGCGCAGAGTCGGAATACCCGTCGTTCCCGGAGATTGACATAGTAGCCATAGTATCCGCCGACCCCGTAGATCCCCCAGATCGGGAGGCAGAACCTCATTTGGCGCGGTTCGACGAATCGGATGTGGCGGATCTCGGGAATGGGGATTTTGACGAGCTCCATCACGCAGTGCACCTCGACCGAATGGGGCGACACCCGCATGAACCGCGGAATGGAGAGTGCCGCCAGCAACAGCGATGCTGTGACCACCGTGGCGAACCATGCCGGCAGGTAACTCCCCCCCGAGACGTAGAAGAGCGCTCCGACCCCGGCGGCAATGGCTGCCAGCGCAATCACGCTCACCCAGCGGGCGCGTCGGTCGAGGCGGAATCGAAATTTGGAGTCTGTCTGAAATGTCATGTCGTGTGTCTGACCGGACGAAACGTTAGAAAAACAGGTGCTGTGCGCGTGCCGTGGTGACGTTCATCACCGTCTCGACCGGAACTCCCTTGATCTCGGCCACCCGGGCCGCGATCACCGGAATATGCGCACTCTCGTTCCGCGTCCCCCGGTAAGGTACCGGTGTCAGGTACGGTGAGTCGGTCTCCAGTACGATGTCCTCCAGGTCGATCCCCTCCAGCACTTTTGCCGTCGACGAGTTCTTGTAGGTGATGAATCCGCCGATCCCTATCGCAAAACCGCCCAACTCCTTGATATGCCGGTAGTCTTTCAACGTCCCCTGGAAACTGTGGAACACGCCCCGGATCTGTCCTCTCAGCGGTTCGAGCAGCGGGAAGATCTCGTTCCAGGCATCCCGTACGTGCAGAATCAGCGGCAAGTCGTACTCGATGGCCAGTTGCATCTGAATCACCAGCGCCTGACACTGTTCCGTGAGCGAGCTGGTGCTCCAGTGCAAGTCGAGCCCCACCTCGCCGATGGCACACCAATCCACCGGCCGGTCCCGCAACAGCTCCCGGACGAGTTGCAACTCGTCGCGCCACCGGGTGTTTTCGTTCACCGACGTCGGGTGCATCCCGATCGCCGCCCGGCACACCTCCGGAAACTGCCGCACCGTATTGATCAATGCCCCGTGGCTGCGCGAGTCCACCGCCGGCAGCACGATCCGCCGAACCCCCGCCGCCACGGCCCGTTCGATGGTCTGCGTCCGGTCGGTGTCGAAGTCGGCGTCGAACAAGTGGGCATGCGTGTCCACATAATAACCCCCGCCGGAGAGAGTCGGCGACGTTATTTCCGTGCGTGTCTGATGAGTCTGTCGTAAACTTTCCATGCCATCTCTATTGGGTCACTCTCGGCGTGAATCGGATAGGGTTGTGTGCCGACCGTCCATTCCGCTTCCATCGGATAATAGTCTGCCGGCGGAACCTCGCCCCGGTTCATCGCCTCGAAAAAGGTTTTCCACCTCGGATAGTAAAAATCGCGCAGCATCCCGGCCCACTCCCGATGGGCGTAGTCCCGCAGCCCCCCGACATTCGCCGCATGGCGATTTCCCCACGTCGTGAGCAGTGTCCGGGCATTCCACCGGTAAAACTCCTGGTCGGCCGGCCGACGTCCGCCCCACCGCATCGCCGACTCGATCCACGGCCCCACCATAAACTCCCGGCGCGAACTCAACAGGTCGTCCTGCAGCAGGATCAGCTCCAGAAACTCCTCCGACAGTTGACGAAATCGCTCCCGGTCCTTCTCGTCGAAGGCCGTTTCAATGCGTTTGAGCAGCCCGTTCCCCCGGTCCGCCAGCGCCTGACGCGCCACATCCACCAAGTCGTATTCGAAATTATTGCAGCCCCGGAACCGATCCGCCACCTCGAGCATCAGTCCCAACGCCCGCTCGGTTTCCGATGCTTCGTAGTTCAGCACAGCCGACCCCCAGCTCGACACCCGTTCGACCCGCAACGCAGGCCGCGCGCAGAACACCGATTCCGTAGTCCCCTCCTGTAAACCGTCGTACGGCGCATCGTAGACCGTATTGGCCAAAATCCGCCACGCTTCGACCACCTGCGGCAGGGTATGACCATACCTGGCCTGCACGAAATCCTCCATCCACCGCATCCGGTCGAACCGCTCCGGCCGCCACGGCAGCTCATACAGCAATTCGAACATCACCGGATTATTCTCGATCCCCTCGGGTGTAGTCCCCACCCCCCGCAAATATCGTGCACAGGCACTGTCCGCCCGTTGCATTCCCCGTGCCAGGTAGTAGCCGTCGATCACACGTTGCATCTTGCCGTGCATCCCCACATTCCCGCCGAAGTTCAAGAGCATGCAGTAGACCCAGTCATGCCGCCCGTAGCCCTCTTCCCGCCACCACGGCGACCGTCGGTCGCCTCCCCACATCGGCCGGCTTTCGCTGTTGAGGTCCAGCACCAGCACATCTCCGCCCGGCAAGTCTCGGATCATCGCCGGATGCGGGCAGCTCTGCCACGCCTGCGCCACCCACACCGCCCCGGCATTGGCCCGTTTCATGGCGTTATAGATCGCCTGTCCCGCCGCCGGGAGGTCGACCCCCTGGGTCGAGCCCCCCTCGTGGAACGGGTCGATGGCGAAATACCGCGCCCGGTCCCCGTACAATGCCTTCAAGTTCCGATAGTAAGCGTCAGCGATCTTCGCAAACTGCGGATCGGTCGGCAGCAGAAATCCCGGCCGCCGGTATCCGCACCACGAGCCCGGATCCTGCACTTCGGTCAGCCCCAGCCGACGCCAAGCCGCCGTGTCGTTCGGCACCATCCCGCCGTATCCCGCAAAAACGGGCTCGATCCCCCACTCCCGATACCGCTCCACAATACGCTGCTCCAGTTGCGCCTGCCGCTCGTACCACGCCTCCGGATTCGGCCCGCCCCAGCCCTCCAGGTTGTTCATCAGCCACCACGCCTGGTGCGCCGGACCGGCCACGAACCGGTCGATCTGCTCCTGCTCGAACCCCAGCTCCCGCAACGTATTCCGCCACACGGTAGCCGCCCCGGTCAGCGACAGCGGCAGGTTGATCCCATGCAGCGCCATCCAGTCGATCTCCTGCTCCCACCGCTCCCACTCCCAAAACGCCGTGGAGTACGAAAACGTGCAGTAGTTCAGGTAATACCGCACGAGCATATCCGTCGCATGCCGCTCCACCTGCCGCGGCCGAGGAAACTTAACCGTGCTCAACCGCGGCCGCGGATTGTTCCACGTCACCTGCACCCCGGCATAGTACTTCAGGTACCAATTCAGCCCCGCCGCAATAGAAACATAATTATTCCCCCGGATCACAATCCGCCGCCCCCTGGAGTCGAGTTCGAAGAAGTCCTCCGGCGACTGCTGATCCGCCAGCTCGAAAACGAACCGCGCACTCTGTCCCGGCTGGATCCGGTCCACCAGCGCAGCCACGGGATTCTTCGCGGCATGAGCTCCGAATGCGAATACCCTCGGCGACGCTACAAAAAGCAACGACAGAAGTAACAGGATGACGCGGTGTCGACGCATGGAAAATCCGGCCGATTAAATATGTGCGTTATTAAAAGCGTGTGCGATCTGATCCGCAATCTGGTCCAACGCCCCCTGAATCTTCCCCCCCACCATCATTTTTAGCATCATGTTCAACTCCACGTCCAACACCAGTCGCATATGGGTCTGCGGTCCTGAAGCGGCATCTCCCTCCGGAGTAGTATCCTTCATCTGCGCCCAAAACGTGAACGGAATCGGAACGCCCCCCGTCGCTTCATCCGCACATACCTTGATTAACTTGTTCGGCTCCCGTTCGGCCATCTTCAACCCGATGGTCAAACCCTTCGCCCGAAACCGACAGGTCTCTTCCGTGGCCTCCCATCCCTCGACCTTGTCGGCCAAAATCGGACTGAAATTCTCGAAACTCGACAATACCCGAAATATACGCTCATCCTCCTGAGCGATCTGAACTTGCTTGCTCGTATAACGCATAGTACAACTTCTTTTTTTAATTCTTCTCTTCTCTGTAACCTCATTCTTTGGCTACCGTATGGAACTGTTCTCTTTGTGAACAAAGAGAACCAGAAAAACTTTCGGGAATGCTTCGCATTCCATGGGCTGCCGTAGTCAAGAGCCTTGGGTCCTTTTCTGTTGGGGTCGGGGTTCTCCGGGGGCGCAAAGTCTTTGCACTACATCATGCGCCCCGGAAGAATCCCCGGCCCCAACAACGGGCCAGAGCATTAGCTTGCGGAGCTTAAGGCGTAGCGTATGCTATCTCAAAAGTTTACCTTCGGTTTCCTCCTCGCCGCTCGGCAATCTGCAAACTGCGTTTGCATTGCCCTCGCCGGCAGCGTCGGTTTTGGTGCCGCTTTTTCCAAAAAGCGGCAGTCCCGTCCTGTCGCGAAAAACAGGTTGCAGAAAATAGAACGATTAAGAATAATGTAAGAGTATGTAGTTGTTTATCGTCCCCAAGTGTCCGGAGCTTTTCGCCAATGGCGGAGTGTTTCCAGTTGATCGGGTTGGATGTAGTTTTGTTCGACGGCCAGTTCGATGAGCGTGTTGTAGTTGGACAAGGTGTCGAGTTGTACGCCCGCGCGTTCGAAGTTTTCGACCGCCGTTTGGAATCCGTAGGTGAAGATGGCTGCCATCCCGAGCACTTCGCACCCGGCGGCCCTGAGCGCCTCGACCGCCTTGAGCGAGCTTCCTCCCGTGGAGATCAGGTCTTCGATCACCACCACTTTGGCGCCCGGTTCGAAGTGTCCTTCGACCTGGTTGGCCATCCCATGATCCTTGGGCGCCGATCGTACGTAGATGAACGGTTTTCCGAGCTCTTCGGCCGTCAGCACCCCGCAGGCGATCGCCCCCGTCGCCACCCCGGCGATCACCTCCGCTTGCGGATACTTTGCCGCCACCAATGCAGCGAACGCCCGATAAATTTCGCGCCGTGCCTCCGGATAGGAGAGTGTCTTGCGGTTGTCGCAGTAGATCGGCGACCGCCAGCCGCTGGCCCAGGTGAACGGATTTGCAGGGCTGAGTTTTATTGCCTTAATTTGCAGCAACGTTTTTGCAATCTTTTTGCCGGTTTCCATCTCGTCGATATGAAAAAGGTCTATTATTTGGATAACATAGTCGCATTCGGGACGTACCCGGAATGTGCCGCCCTGTCGTCGTCGGCCGATGGTTCGTGGCTGGTGGTGGACACCGCCGCGCTCGGGACCGAAGCGGAAGGGATGCTCGAGTTAACAAATTTGCAGAGAATTTTCGAGACTGCCAAATTCGTAGCCTTCGTGTCGGCTTCGGATGAGGGGACGGAACGCCTCTTTGCGCGTTTTGCGGAGCAGTTCCGGCCGGTCGAAGCGGGGGGAGGGCTGGTCGTTTCGCCGCGCGACGAGGTGTTGATGATCTTCCGCAACGGGCGGTGGGACTTGCCCAAGGGAAAACTCGAACCGGGAGAGGAGATTGCGGCGTGTGCCGTGCGCGAGGTCGAGGAGGAGTGCGGTATTGCGGGGATCGGGTTGGGCAAACTGCTCACACGTACTTACCACCTTTACGAGTTGCGGGGGGAGTGGATTCTCAAGCGGACGACGTGGTATGCCATGTCGAACGACGGACAGGAGGAGCTGGTGCCGCAAACCGAGGAGGGAATTACCGAAATTCGGTGGGTTGCGCCGGACAATCTGGCGTCGTATCTCGAAAATACTTATCTGACGGTGCGCGAGGTCTTCGCGGCTGCTAAACGTCTCTGATTTTTTGGGGGGCGTTGTTTGGGGGGATTTTCTCTCCCGTCAGGGTGCCGCTCGGCACTCCAATCGGGCCCGACGGGCAAGAAAGTTCGGCCTTGCGCCCACCCCCTTAAGGCTGTACAAAAC
>CAJTNK010000061.1 GCA_910577885.1 uncultured Rikenella sp. | reverse complement strand
GGTCTCTGGCCGCGCGCCTGGGAAATTCTTCCGTTTCAACTCATCGTTGAAACGGTATATTTCCCTCTTAAGGCGTGGCGCGCGGTGCCGCTCGGCACTCGAACCGGGCTGTGTCTATCCTAACAAAGGCCGCGCGCCGTGACGCGAACGCGTCGGCCGCACGGGCTCCGCTTACGCCGCGGAGGCGCGCCCACAGGGCGTTTTATTGGCCATCCGGGCGAGACAACCCCAGCAAAACGCCCGGTGGGCGTGCCGAGAGGCACCCTGACGGGCGAGACATCGGCCAAAGTCCCAACCGCGCCGGCGCAGAAGCCCGCAAAGCTCACGCCAAAAAACAGACCGAAAGGCCTGAAATATCTTGAAATTACGTTATCTTTAGGCCTCGTAATGGGAAAACTCTATCTGATACCGACTCCGATGGGCGAGACCGCCGGTTGGGAGGTTGCTCTGCCGGCCGGCAACCGGGCGGTGCTCGACCGGATCGACTGTTTTGTCGTCGAAAACCTACGCACCGCCCGCCGTTTTTTGGCGCGCAGCGGACTGAGCCGACCGATCGACGCGCTCAGCTTCACCGAACTCAACGAACACACCCGCCCGGAGGAGGTCGAAGCGATGCTCGACCCGCTGCTGCGCGAGGGTCGAGACATCGGCCTGATGTCGGAAGCCGGCTTGCCCTGCGTGGCCGATCCGGGAGCGCTGCTGGTCGCTGCGGCCCATCGCAAAGGCGCAGAGGTCGTGCCGCTGGTGGGTCCCAACTCGATGATGCTCGCCCTGATGGCCTCCGGAGCCAACGGCCAGTCGTTCGCGTTCAACGGCTACTTGCCCGTCAAACCTCCGGAACGGATCAAGGCGATCCGCCACTTCGAACGGCGGGCGACGGCCGAAGGGCAGACCCAGCTGTTCATCGAGGCCCCTTATCGGAACCGCCGCCTGTTCGACGACCTCTTGGCGACGTGCCACCCGCAGACGATGCTCTGCATCGCGTGCGACCTGTTGGAGCCGAGCCAGTACATCCGGTCGCAACGCATCGAGGCCTGGAGGGGCTCCACTCCGCCGCCGTTCGAGAAGCGGCCCGCCATTTTCGTGCTCTTTTGAGCCATCGGTCTTGGGGGGGGACTATCCACAAAAATACAAGCAGTTAAGACAATGAAACCGACACTGAGCGAAGTAATCGAGCCGATCGAAGAGGCTGCGCCGAGGGGGTGGCAGGAGGAGTGGGACAACACCGGGTGGCAGGTCGCGCCGGGCGATCCGGAGCAGATGGGGTGCAGCGGGGTGTTGCTGAGCCTCGACGCGACCGAAGCGGTGGTGGACGAGGCGGTGCGCGAGGGGCTGAACCTCGTGGTTTGCCACCACCCGCTGTTGTTTCGCGGCGTGAAGCGGCTGGTGGGAGCCACCGCCGTCGAACGGATCGTAGCCCGTGCCTTGCAACACGGCATCGGCATCTATGCCGCTCACACCAACATGGATGCTGCTCCCGGGGGCGTGAACTTCCGGCTGGCCGAACGGCTCGGACTCCGTCAGACCCGTGTACTGGTTCCCGGGGCGGTGCCCGGTGTGGGGCTGGGATGCGTCGGGGAGCTGGCGGAGGAGGTGCCCACCGAGCAATTTCTGGACCATTTGACCCGGACCCTGGACCTCCCCTGCCTGCGCCACAGCGCGATCGCCACCGACAGCGTGCGTCGGGTAGCCGTTTGCGGCGGAAGCGGCAGCGAGTTCATCGAAGCGGCCGGCGCGGCCGGTGCGCAACTCTACCTCACGGCCGACCTCAAATACCACGACTTTCAACGGGCCGAAGGTCGTCTGACACTGGTCGACGGCGGCCATTTCGAGACCGAACGGCAGATACTGGACGTTTTTTATGAACTAATCTCGAAAAAAATCCCTAATTTTGCCATTCATCGGGCGGCCGTACCCTCCAATGCGGTGGGTTACCGGATCGGATAACGCTGCCCGTAACCGAAAGTCATTCAAAGAGATACACAACCACATGGCAACCAAAACCAAAAGCGCCGCAGCCGTCGAAGAGCTTTCGACCGAAGAGAAAATCGGCGTTCTCTATGCCCTCCAGCAGATCGACTCCAAGCGCGACAGCATCAACCACATCAAGGGCGAACTGCCGTATGAGGTACAGGACCTGGAGGATGTGATCTCCGGCCTGGAGACCCGGATCGCAGGTTATGCCGCTCAGGCCGAGGAGCTTACCCGCGAGGTGAAGACCAAGAAAGAGGAGATCGAACAAGCCAAAGGCCTGATCAAGAAGTACGAAGCACAGCAGGACGACGTGCGGAACAACCGCGAATTCGACTCGCTGTCGAAAGAGATCGAGTACCAGAAACTCGAGATCGAATTGGCCGAAAAGCGGATCAAAGAGTTCAACGCCGAGGTCAAGAACAAGAAAAAACAGATCGAGGAGACCAAAGAGCTGCTCGAAGACCGGAAGATCGACCTGGAGGCGAAACGAACCGAACTGGCCGGGATCGAAGCCGATACGGCCAAGGAGCTGGAAGACCTGCAAAAACAGGCCGATGCGGCACGGGGGAAGATCGACGAGCGACTGCTGTCGGCCTACGACCGAATCCGAAAGAACGTCCGGAATGGGCTGGCCGTGGTGACCGTCAAGCGGGATGCCTGCGGGGGATGCTTCAACCGGATCCCGCCGCAGCGGCAGTTGGACATCCGGATGAGTAAAAAGGTGATCGTGTGTGAATATTGCGGACGGGTCTTGGTATCGGACCTGCTCGACAATAACAGCAGTGAGGAGGAGAACCGGTAATCCGGGGCGGAGAGGGGGGGCCGAAAGGGAGGATCGAGAGGGGCGGCGGACCAACCAAGACACACTAAAGAGAAGCATTCGGGGGCGTTTCGATCGGCTGACAAGCACGCATCGACGCCCCCGAATGTCTTTCTCCGCCTCCTCTCCGAGGTTCCAAGGCGGAGGAAAACCAAAAGCCATTGGCGCGTACATTCCAAAAAAGAAGCGCGGGGTCATTGGGACACATACATTTCCAAAAGAGAGACTCGGGAGCATGCTCCCGAGCCTCTCTTTATTCATAACGCCCCCCTCCCTTTAATATTATTACTCCGCCGCCACCGCCGGAGCCGTGTAAACCCGCGTCCCCAACTCCCGGTCGATCATATAGGTCCCCATCTTACTCCCGTCGACCATGTGCAACTGATCCAGGATATCGCGCGCATTCTCCTCCTCTTCCACCTGCTCATTGACGAACCAAATCAACTTATTGGCCGTCGCGAAATCCTTCTCCTCGTCGGCAATTCGACACAGGTTGTCGATCATCGCAGTCACCTTCCGCTCATGGGTCAACGTGTCGTTGAACATCGCCGCCGGCGTCTCCCACTCGGTCTGCACCTCGGCAATCGGCGCCAACTTCACCTGCCCGCCCCGAGCCAACACGTAGTCCATAAAGATCTGCGCATGGTCCTGCTCCTCCTTGAACTGGATCGCAAACCAATTGGCAATCCCCTTATAGCCCTTCACCGAAGCGTCCATCGACATCGACAAGTAAAGGTAAGCCGACCATAACTCGGCATTGATCTGCGCATTGAGCGCATCCTGCATTTTCTGACTTAACATAACAATCCGTATTAAAAATATTTCAGACAGCCAAAGTTAACGATTTTCGCCACTTACTGTCCCATTCCCCTATCGCAAATTCTATACCAAATTCGCGGTTTTGCTTTAGTAACAGGAGGGTACCGTCCCTTTCTTGAAAGAAAGGGACCCAAAGAACTTTCAGATAGCATACGCTATGCCTTAGGCTCCGCAATCCTCAGGGTTGTGGGTGGGGGCGTTCGGCGAGGCGCGTAAGGTAACTACAGCCTCAGCGCGCCCCCGCCAAACGTCCCCACCCAAAGCCAAGGCTGACACGGCCAAAGCATCCCAAAGGGATGCGTGCTAAAGTTTTTTTGGTTCTTTTTGTTCACAAAAAGAACAGTTCTATACCGTAGCTAAAAACTAAATCGCGATACTGATGAAGTAGACCGCGGCCACGCCGAGAATGGCGTAGAGTTCCGGGAATGCCAAGAGGATGAGCGAGCTCCCGAAGACATCGTGTCCGTTACCTATAGCGGCAATGGCATTGGCAGCCACCTGTCCCTGGCGGTAGGAGCTCCAGAGGCTCACCAAGCCCAGGGCCAATCCCCCGCCGACGATAGCCGCGGCCTGCGCCATGGTGATTTCCGGCACCAGGAAGCCCTTCAGCAAGAAGTAGCCCAGGAAGCCGTACAACCCCTGAGTCGAAGGCATCGCACACAGAATCATGTAGCTCCCGAAAGCCCCCTTGTTTTTTTTCATCGCCCCCACCGCGGCGTTTCCGCTGATCGTGGTGCCGTAGCAGCTCCCAATCCCCGAGAAAACCAACATAATTGCAATCCCGAGATAAGCCAGTAAGATCGGTTCCATAGTCATTTTTTCTTTTGTTGTTTTTATTGTTTTGTTTTTGTTATTTTCTTTTGGTTTTGTGACCCAGAGTCACCCCCGCGGCAATCCCACCGCCGGTCACCGCGAGAGTCGCCGGAACGGTTTGAACTCGCGTCCTCCGCCCTCGAACCCCGCGTTTTTGTAGAACTCCACAAAAGTGAGTCGCACCGGATGGACAAATGCCCCGAGAGCGCTCACAAAGATGTTGAGTCCGTGTCCGATGATGAGGATGATGGCCATCACGATCCAGCTCAGGACCGGAATATCGCCGCTGAGCCCCACCGACAACGCATTGAACACCTGCGCAATAATGGCCCCGGCAAGTCCGATCGCAAAGAGCCGCACGTAGGAGACCAAGTCGCCGACCACCCCCGTCGCCATCTCGTAGCAGTTGTAGAGCCCCGCCCCCACATTGACAAACAGGTTTTTGCGTGGTGAGTTGAAGAAGAAGATCAACACCCCGGCCACCGCGAGCAAGCCATAGAACAGCCACCCGTCTCCCGGCAGCACCCCGGCCAAGACCAGTCCGCCCGAGATCATCAGGATCACCCACCCCAAAGTCGACAACCCGTAGAGAAAGCTTCCGTTCTGCTTCGACCGGTTGAAGATGCGAATGATCTGTCCGAACAAGACCTGCGCAATCCCCAGCCCCACCGCCACGTTGAACATATTGTCGTTCGAGACGAGGTACTCCTTGAACCTCACCAACGCCGGCACCTTGGCGAGTTCGATTCCGAAGAAGTTTCCGGTGAGGAGCCCGAAAAAGACCGTCGCGATGTTCAGAAACAGCGCCAGCCACGCCAAATCCCGGAATCGCTTCGGAATCTTGCGCCAAAGGATCAGGATCGCCAGAATGAACAACACCCCGTACCCCGCATCGCCGAAGCACATGCCGAAAAAGATCATGAAAAACGGCGCGAAAAACGGCGTCATATCCAGCTCATTGTACCTGGGCAGCATGTAGAGCGACCCGATCGGTTCGAAGAGCCGGGCAAAGAATCTGTTTTTGAGTTTGATGGGCGGATTTTCCTTCACCGTGGCCTCGGCCGACTCGAAGATGATCGCTTCGGCATCGAGAAACGCCTCGACCCGCTGCCGATCCTGCGCCACCGACCACGCCTCAATGCGCTTAATGGTCCCTTCGGCCAGCTCCTCGCCGGCATTCACCGCCTCGTCGAACGTGATCCGGTTCTGCATCTCCACGTACGCCGCCCGGATCTCCTCCCTCGACAGCGCCGCACGCGCCATCACCCCCTGCCACCGTTTCTCATCCTGCAAGTAGCGTTCGATCTGCGCCTCCTTCTGCCCGAAGGTCATCTCCGGCGCCCGCAGCTCGACCACCGCCCCGCCGCCGACTCCCCAGTCGATCGGCCCTGCGGCCTCCGCCACCGGCTGCGCCACCACGAAATAGGTCATCCCGCCAAAATCCGTCTCCACCACCGAAATGGCATACTCCCGCTCCCACTCCGAGCGATACTGTTTGGTCGGCACCTCGAAAAAGCGCAGCGCCACTCCCTCGACCTCCCTCAGCCGTCGGATTTCGGCCGGATCGAACTCGCCCCACATGGCCAGTTCGTCCAACTCCCCACTCGCCTTGACTCGAAGATTTTCAAGCTGTTCCATCCGCTCCGCCGCCTCCTCATACGCCTCCACCGCCTCAGCCACCGTCGCGAACGGCACCCTCTGCTCCGCCTCGTAGGCATTGTCGATAGCATCGGCACCATCGGCATCAGCGGCCTTGATACTCCCCAGCCTCTGGTAAACCGTCTTATACCGTTCCGACATCCCCACCAGCTCTTTCACCTCCTGCGGGGCATCCCACTCCCGGAGCGTGACGTCCACCACGCCCAACTCCCGCAGAGCCTCCATAAACGATCGTACGTCGCCGTGGTACAACAACAAGTCGTACCGAATCATCGGTTCTATCATATCGCAGCCTCCGCTTCCAATCTGGATTTAACAATCTTTTGCGACGATTTCGAGAGGTTCTCCTCGTCCTCCAAAAAGCGTTTGATCTTCCGAATCGCCTCCTGGTACCCCGGTATCTGCACCTTTTCATACAGGTTGACCTTCTGCGTGGTCTTCTTGCGCGCCCGCTCGAGCAACTCCATCTTGCGCTCGTAAAACTCGCTCTCGACCCCCAACCGGGCCAACTCCTTCAGAATCCGCATCCCGTCGGCAATCCACAACGGCGCACTGAACAAATTGTACGGCTTCTCCTCGTACCGAATGTCCTCCAACACCGGTATCTCGACCCCGGCAATCTTCTGAGTCCCGAACCGAACGTCCCGAACCCGAATCAATGTCGGATCGAACTCGCCCCACAACTGAACCATATAATCATACTCCGCCATGGTCCGCTCCAACTGAGCCTTGAGCTCCGCCGCACGGTCCCGCGCCTTCTTTACCTCCGACCGCAAAGCGGACTCCTTGCTCTTGATCGTCGGCAAAGCCTTCTGACGCATCGTCAACTGCTTCCCCAACTCTCCCAAAGCGGTCTTATTAAACTGAAACTTTATCATCCCTCCTAAAAATACTTATTATCCTTTCATTTATCTCTACCCCCGGTCTGTAGCTACGGGAGGGTACCGTACCTTTTCTGAAGAAAAGGTACCCAAAAGACTTTCAGATAGCATACGCTACGCCTTAGGCTCCGCAGTCCTCAGGTTGTGGGTGGGGCGTTCGGCGAGGCGCGCTTAAGGTTTTCGCAGCCCAATGCGCGCCTCCGCCAAACGTCCCCACCCAAACACAGGCTAACACGGCCAAAGCATCCCAAAGGGATGCGTGCTAAAGTTTTTCTGGTTCTCTTTGTTCACAAAGAGAACAGTTCCGGCTCGTAGCCAAAAACAGGAGCAGAATAAATGAACGGAATTATTTATTAGGCCAATATTTTTTGAGGATCGCCTCTTTGACAGCGACCTCGTTGGGTGAGAAGTACTTGGCGAAGAGTTTCCAGGCCATATCCAACATTTGCGTGATGTCGATATTGATGTCGATGGCCAGGAGTTGTTCGGAGTATTCTCGGGCAAAGTCGAGGGTTCGTTTGTCGTAGTCCGAGAGGTCGAACCCGTTTTCGAGTTTGGTCCGTGCATTGGCGGCATCGGAGTAGAGGCGCACCGCGGCATTCATGACCTGCGGATGGTCCTCGCGCGTCTTCTTGCCGATAACCAGCTGTTTGAGTCGCGACAACGACCGGAACGGGTCCACGATCACCTTCCCAATTTCCGCATCGTTCCGCAGGAAGAGCTGCCCCTCGGTGATATAGCCCGTGTTGTCCGGAATGGCGTGCGTGATATCGCCGTCATTGAGCGTGGTCACCGCGAGGATGGTAATCGACCCCCCGTTGGGTAACTGCACAGCCTTCTCATAAATCTTGGCTAAGTCCGAATACAACGACCCCGGCATCGAGTCCTTCGACGGGATCTGGTCCATGCGGTTCGACACGATCGCCAAGGCATCCGCATAGAGGGTCATGTCCGTCAACAAAACCAACACCTTCTCCCCCTTGTCCACCGCAAAGTATTCCGCCGCCGTCAAAGCCATGTCCGGCACCAGCAGACGTTCGACCGGCGGATTGTCCGTGGTGTTGACGAACGAGACGATCCGGTCCAGCACCCCCGCATTGTCGAAGACCGTCTTATAATACAAGTAGTCGTCATTGGTCAACCCCATCCCCCCCAAGATGATCTTGTCGACCTGCGCCCTGAGGGCCACCATGGCCATCACCTGGTTGTACGGCTGGTTGGGATCGGCAAAGAACGGGATTTTCTGCCCCGACACCAAGGTGTTATTGAGGTCGATCCCGGCAATCCCGGTGGCAATCAGTTCGCTGGGCTGCTTCCGCCGATAGGGGTTGACGGTCGGCCCCCCGATTTCGCGCTCCTCTCCCTCGATCGGCGCCCCGTCCATCGGCTCGCCATAGGCATTGAAGAACCTGCCCGCCAGCTGGTCACCGACCCGAAGCGTCGGCGGGTGGTGCAGGAACACCACCTCGGCATCGGTCGGTATCCCCTCAGTCCCGGCAAAGACCTGCAGCGTCACGGCATCCCCCGCCACCTTCACCACCTGCGCCAGCCGCCCGCCGACCAATGCCAACTCATCATTCGCCGCCCCCTCTGCCCGCAGCGTGACGGTCGCTTTCGTGATCGCCGTCAGCTGCGTGTATATCTTCTGAAATCCCTGTGTCTCCATATGTATGATCTATGTGTTTTTTATGCTCAACATTCCGAATGTGTCAAACGAACGACGCGCGTTCCGGATCGGTCCAATCCGGATCCTCCCGCTCCATGGCCTCGTAAAAAGCTCCGACCCCACACGTTTCGATGTACCTCAACTCCCGGTCCGTGATCGGCAAGACCTGCAGCCACAAGATCCGTTCCTCTCCCATCCCTTCCCCGGCCGTGTATCCGGTCGAGAACACCGACCGGTCGTCCCACATGAACGGTTCCGAGAGAAAACAATGCTTGAGTTCCGACCCCGGCAACTCGACCGTGTTTTTAAAGACGATCCCCGGCCGCATCGTCCCTCCGTCCAGCGCCGCAGCATAAGCCACATGCGCCAGCGTATCGATCCGCTCGTCCCGCAAGGCCAGCACGAGCTCCACCGGCACGGAACAAAACGTACCGTCCCGCATCTCCACCCGATTAGGTCGGAGCGAAACCCCCGCGGTCGCCATGAGTCGAATGTGCAGAAACTCCTTCATCCTCCCGTTCACGATCCGGATCATCGGAAACTCCCGCTGGTTCACATCATGCACCCGGCTATCCTCTTCGGCGACCTCATCCAACAACCGTACGATCAGATCCGCCGTCTGCCCCTCTGTCAACATACCTCAGCGTATTCAATATCTAATTAGCCCCCTGTTGTTGCTCAGCCAAAATAGCCTCGACCGCCTCCCGGTGCCGGCGAAAATCCTCGCCCTCGAAAGTCGAGAAGTTCATCTGCCGCAACTCATTGATAAGCCGCTTGTAGTAGGCCACACACGCCTCGAAGTCCGGAAACTCGAACCGCCGACCGCAAATATCCATCACCAGCGTAAACATATAAACCTGCCGTTCCATCGGACAGTTGGCATCCGTCGCGTCGAACGAGTCCTGTTGCAAGATGATGAAGTCCAGCAGCTCCGACTTCCAGTAGCGGTCGTGGTAGTCCACCGGCACGCCGTCGTCCCCCAGGATATTGATCTGCTCGAACGCCTCCTTACCGCGCTGCACCATGGCCTTCGAAGCCATCACCCGGGTCACCCAATCCCCGCCGTAGTGTTCGTCCAGATAGCCGACAATCTCCGGATACTCCAGGTATTTCGAGTAGCTCTCCAGCGGGTCGATAGCCGGATACCGCTTCGAATCGGCCCGCGCCTGCGACAGCGCATAGAAACACCTGGCCGCTTTTTTAGTGGATTCGGTCACCGGCTCCTTCAAGTTCCCCCCGGCCGGCGACACGGTCCCGATAAAGGTCACCGAACCCGTCTCCCCGTTATTCAGGTAGACGAACCCCGCCCGCGCATAGAAGCTGGAGATAATAGCCGACAAGTCCACCGGGAAAGCATCCTGCCCCGGCAGCTCTTCCAACCGGTTGGACATCTCCCTCAGCGCCTGCGCCCACCGCGACGTAGAGTCCGCCAGCAGTAAAACCTTCAGCCCCATCGCCCGGTAGTATTCCCCCAAGGTCATCGCCGTATACACCGACGCCTCCCGCGCCGACACCGGCATATTGGACGTATTGGCAATAATCGTAGTCCTCTCCATCAGCTTCCGCCCGGTCCTCGGGTCGTCCAGCTCCGGAAATTCCACGAAAGTCTCCACCACCTCATTGGCCCGCTCGCCGCAAGCGGCAATGATAATCACATCGGCATCGGCCTGTTTCGAGATCCCGTGCTGCAGCACCGTCTTCCCGGCCCCGAACGGCCCGGGAATAAAGCCGGTCCCCCCCTCCGCAATCGGATTGAAGGTATCGATGGCACGGAAACCGGTCTCCATGGTCCGGAACGGTCTCGGTTTGTCCTTGAAAGCGGTCACCGCCACCTTCACCGGCCACCGCTGCATCATCGACAGCCCGTGTTCCGTCCCCTCCTCATCGACCACCGTGGCAATCACGTCCGTAATCTTGTAATTCCCGGCCGGTGCCACCCACTTCAAGCGGTAAGTTCCCTCCATCTTGAACGGCACCATGATTTTGTGCTGCAACCACCCTTCGGGCACCCATCCGAGCCAGTCCCCGGCCCTGACCTCCTGATTCTGCGCCTCGACCAGCGGCGTAAAGTCCCACCTCGACTCCATATCGAGCGGATCATTGTACTCCCCTCGCCGGAGAAAAACCCCCTCCATGGCCTTGAGATCATTCTGCAAGCCGTCGTAAATCCGGGTCAGGATCCCCGGCCCCAGCGTGGCTTCCAACATATGCCCCTCGAATTCGACCCGCGTCCCCCCCTTGAGTCCTCTGGTGCTCTCGAACACCTGTACGTAAGCCCGATCGCCGATCACCTTGATGACCTCGGCCATCAACCGCACCCCGTCGTCCATCAGGATGTAGCAGATCTCGTTCTGCGAAACCGGACCGAACACCTTGACGGTCACCAGGTTGGCAATAATCCCGATTACTTCGCCCGTTGTTTTCATCTATAGTCTGTCGTTTTTACTTTTTATTTCGTTCCTTAACATTCTCCCTGCCCGGTAGGGCTTCCACGACTCCCTGCCCGCTAACCCAACCCCGGCAGAGGTGGCCGATACCGCTCGGCACGCGAAAGCTGGAGCTTTGTAATACCCCCGCTGGCACCGGCCTTTTCTCACCTGGCTACAAACCGCGCCCATAGGGCGCGCGAGTCGCCGCCACCCATCGGCTAACGACCTCTGGCCGCGCGCCTTTTCCCATACAGCCGTCTCGAAGAGACGGGCGG
>CAJTNK010000060.1 GCA_910577885.1 uncultured Rikenella sp. | reverse complement strand
GGGCCCGACGGTTTCACGCTGTGCCCGCGAAAGCAAGCCGGATGTCTGCCAGCTGGGCAGCGGCACCCCTCTTCCTGGAGACAACGCAACTGACGACCGTATGCACGATAGTAGCTGTACTGCGGATCAATCCCGCCGTAGTGGAAGGTCAAGTAGTGGGCAGTGCTACTCCCCGAAGGAACCGACGACGACCAGATGTACCCGGCGTAGCCGACCTCCCGCAATCGCCCGTAACCTCGATCGCTATAAACGTCGCGGAAGCCCGGGGCCGGTGCCGAGCGGCACCCCGGGGCCGGGCGGCAGGGGAGAGGAACTACGGAATAACGACACGGAAAATAGAGAAGCAAGAGACGTTTGAACATGAAACAGGAACAGAGAGGGGCCTTTAGCAGCCATTTCGGAACCATGATGGCGGTCGTCGGATCGGCGGTCGGACTGGGGAATATCTGGCGTTTTCCCTACCTGGCGGGGATGAATGGCGGAGCCGCTTTTCTGCTGCTCTACCTGGTGCTGATTCTGTTGGTCGGTTTGCCGCTCATCCTCAGCGAGTTCATTCTCGGAAGGGCTACGCATCGGGGAGCCGTCGGGGCGTTCAAACAACTCGCTCCGAAAAGTAAGTGGTACTTGGTGGGGTATATGGGGGTGGTGGCCGGGTTTTGTATCCTGGGGTTTTATAGTGTGATTGCCGGTTGGAGCGTGCGGTTCTTGTACGATGCGGTGGCGAATTTCCGTGTGGGGCAGAGCTATGAGGAATTGCAGGCCGGATTCGTCGCTTTCCGGAACACCGGTTGGCAACCGATCTTGTTGTCGGTGGGGTTTCTGGGACTCACGGCGCTGGTGGTTTTCCGGGGCGTGGAGAAGGGGGTCGAGCGGTGGAACAAGATCCTGATGCCGCTGCTGCTCGGGATCTTGTTGGTGCTGTGTGTGAACTCGTTTACGCTCAGCGGATTTCGGGAGGGGATGAGCTTTCTCTTCCGCCCCGACTTCTCGAAAATCGGGATCGATACGGTCTTGGATGCCTTGGGGCAGGTCTTCTTCACGCTGAGCCTGGGGATGGGGGTGATGATTACCTACAGCTCGTATGTGGTCAAACCGGAGAATATGCTCCGCTCGAAAGGGATTGTCGTGTTGATCGATACGTCGATTGCGATTGTCTCCGGGATTGCGATATTCCCGGCCGTCTTCACCTTTCAGATCAGTCCGACGCAGGGGCCCGATCTGATTTTTCTGACCCTGCCGAACGTCTTTGCCCGCATGTCGGGCGGACATTATGTGGGTATTCTTTTCTTTCTCCTGATTACGATTGCCGCTCTGACTTCGATGGTCTCGATCTTCGAGATGATGACCAATTACATGATGGAGGAGTTGAAAATGACGCGTCGGCGGGCGGTGATGTGGCTTTTCGGTACGCTGAGTCTGGTGTCGGCGCTCTGCGCGCAGTCTCAGGTCGAGGGCTCGAGGCTGATGATCGCGGGGTACAATGTCTTCGACTTTCTGGACATGCTCTCGGCCAATTACCTGATGACAATCAGCGGGTTATTGATCGTCATTTTCACGGGTTGGCGGCTGTCGGAAAAGCGGCTGCGGCGCGTTTTTACGACCAACGGGACGTATAACAACCGGATTTATCCTCTCTTTCGGTTCGTGGTTCGGTTTTTGTCGCCGATCGCTGTGGCGATTATTTTTCTGAGTAAAATCGGCTTGCTGCGGGGGTGAGAGGGTTTTCCTTGTTGGTTTTTCTCCGCCGTCAGGGTGCCGCTCGGCACACGAGGGCTGGGGTTTTCTCTGCCGGAAAGGTAATACCGAGTGCCGAGCGGTACCGCGCGCCCCGCCTTAAAAGGGAAATACACCGTTTCAACGATGAGTTGAAACGGAAGAATTTCCCAAGGCGCGCGGCCAAAGACTGTTTTCTCGCCCGAATGGCCAGTACCGAGTGCCGGGAGGCACCGCCCGCCCGGCGTAAGGGCAGTTCCCTTTTGTTGCCGAGCCAACTCCAGCTTTCGAGTGCCGCTCGGCACACGAAAGCTGGGGTTTTCTCCGCAAAGCCCGCTGGCGGCGACTCGCGAAATCCGGCGCGCAGACAATGCTCATTGTTTCGAGCGGGCGCCCGGTTAGGGTAAAGGCTGGCAATAAAAGACGCAGTGCGGGCCTCCCGAGTGGGAGGCGTCCGGCCCGCCTCTGTAAGGCGGTTGTTTTCGGGGAAAGGGGCCGCGCTGTTTCGCAGAGCAGTTTCGCGATGCTTTGCATCGCGCGGCCTCGGAGCGCAGCGAACGCCGTAGGCGGGCGCCGGGGGGCGCGCCCGAGGACGAATTTTCTCGCCCGTCAGGCCCGGTTCGCGTGCCGAGCGGCACCTGGAGGCAACGCAACGCGCCCACAGGGCGTTTTGCTGGCCTGTCGGGCGAGAAAGCTATAACTGAAGCCCAAGTAGCGGGCATTGCCACTCCCCGAAAGAAACGACGAGCAGCTGTACCCGCGGGCGTTCCGCTTGGCCGAGTCAAATCCAGTCTTCGAGTGCCGAGCGGCACCCCGGGGCCGGGGGCAATTTGCATTGACCGCGCGCCTTGGAAATCATTTCCGATAAAACTCATCGTTTATCGGCTTGATTTCCTCCTAAGGCGTGGCGCGCGGTGCTACTCGGCACGCGAAAGCTGGGGTTGTCTCGGTAACAAGCAGGAATTGCCCTCGGGCCGGGCGGGCCCGCGGTGGGCCGGCGATGCTACGCATCGCTGGGGCCTAACGGTCGAAAAAATTTTGCCACGAAAAACCCAGCCTTCGGGTGCCCAGCGGCACCCCGGGACCAAAACGAGCCGAAAAAGAGGTATAAGAGAGTCGAACGGAAATCCTGTTCGAAAAAAATCGGAGAGACAAATCCGTTCAAATTCAGCGAAAAAGCATCCGACAAGGGGTAATCTCCAGTAAAAACTTTCGGGAAATATGCAATACGGAACCAAAATTGTTCATATCGACATCGGGGGCGCGAAAGCGAAGAGTCCGAGAACGGAGAATTCGTACATTCGCACCGGTAGGTCCGAGCAACGGGGATACTGATAGATCAGTATTGTCTGCCCGCCTCCGAACGGCTTACTTTGCTGTGCGACCGCTTCCCCGGACGAAAACGTAATTCATGAACACGAGGGATCACCCGCCGCTTCTCGAGCGAGAGGGAGGACGGGGACCCGGTTAACGAAACGGAGGAAAGAGAGATGAAGAAATTCTTTGCCACAGCACTGGCCGTCGCAGGCGTACAAACCTTGCTGACCGCCGCCGCATTCGGACAAAAAACCGTGAGCATCGCCTTCGGCGATTTCGACCACTGGGTGGTGCGCGAGATCCAGGAATCGGGGGCGATCGGCGGCGAGTTGAAACGGATCTACGAGATCGGCCCGGACGATACACTCCGGGGCGACGAGCCTTACCATCGGAGTCCGCGTTCGCCATGGGGCACGTCGAACGTGCTGGCCAAGATGAACGGCATCACGAAGTGTAGCGCGACGGTGATTCCGGAGCGTCGCAACAACGGGCGGTGCGCCCGGATGGACACCCGCCTGGAGACCGTCAAGGTGCTCGGAATGATGAACATCTCGGTGCTGGCCTCCGGGAGCATCTTCCTGGGCGACATGATCGAGCCGATCAAGGATACGAAGAATCCGCAGGCGAAGCTGAACCAGGGAATCCCGTTCACGGAACGTCCCGTAGCGCTGGTGATGGACTACAAGTACCGCACCGACGGGTCGCCCAACCGGATCCGGGCCACCGGCTTCGGCGCCCAGAAAACGGTGGCCGGTCCCGACTGCGCCGATGTCATTCTGCTGCTTCAGCACCGGTGGGAAGATGCCGAGGGGAATGTCTATGCGCGCCGGGTGGCTACGGCCGTCGAACGGATCACGACCAACACCCCGAACTGGGTCAACGGCCATACGGTGGTGATCCGGTACGGCGACCTGACGAAGAATCCGGCATCGTATCGGGCCGAGGAGATGGGGCTCCTCGACGGTGAACGCGCCTACTGGTGTCGGAACAGCCACGGACGTATGGTGCCGATCCACGAAGTGGGCTGGTCGCCCGACAACGAACAACCCACCCACCTGATCCTTCAGTTCTCGTCCAGCCACGGAGGGGCTTACGTCGGGACGGTCGGGAACAGCTTCTGGGTCGATAACGTCAAGTTGAAATACTGATTGTGCACAGGGTATAGGGAGGGGCTACGATGGTTCGACACGCACGCTTCATACGGATGGTTCTGGGGGTCGTCGCTACGGGGGTAGCGGCGACCTTCGGCGGCCTTGCCCGGTGCGAGGCGGCCGCTCCGAGCCACGGCGCGACGGTGGCGATCGCCCGGGGAGATACCGCGACCGGGGTGCTCACAGGAGCCGAACCCGCCGGGACAGAGACCTCAACGGACACCGCGGCGGCGAAACGCTCCGGGTGGGAGCGGTTCAAACGCTTCTTCACGGAGTCCAACCAGGAGAAACGGGACAAAAAGTTCGACTTCAGCATCATCGGCGGACCGTTCTACTCCAACGATACGAAGGTGGGCTTGGGGCTGGTGGCATCGGGCCTGTACCGGATGGACCGGCGCGACACCCTGCTGCAGCCCTCGAACGTTTCGTTGTTCAGCTCGGTGGCCATCTCGGGCTTCTACATGGTGGGTCTCCGGGGGGCCAACATCTTCCCGAAGGATCGCTACCGGTTGAACTACCTCCTGTACACCTTCTCGTTTCCGAGCTACTTCTGGGGGATCGGCTACGACCGGAATGTCGACAACGCCAACGCCAGCAAGTATACCCGGAAACAGAACCAGGCGAAGGTCGATTTTCAGATCCGCGTGGCGCGGAACCTCTATCTGGGACCGGTCGTGAGCTTCGACTACGTGGACGGCCTGCGGTTCCGGAAGCCGGAGCTGCTCGAGGGCCAGCGCCCCTCGGCCCTGAGCCTCGGGGTGGGGCTGGTGGTGAACTACGATTCGCGGGACGTGATGACCAACGCCTACCGGGGTTGGTACGTGCGACTGGAACAGTACGCCCATCCGGGCTGGCTGGGCAACCGCGACGTGTACGGAAACACGGACCTGATCGCGGACTACTACCAGCGGCTCTGGAAAGGCGCCGTGCTGGCCTTCGACCTCCACTCGCAGCACAACTACGGCACCGTGTCGTGGGCCATGCTGGCCAAGATGGGCGGCTCGTACCGCATGCGGGGCTACTACGAGGGTCGCTACCGCGATCGCAACCTCACGGAGGTCCAGGTGGAGCTCCGCCAACACATTTACAACCGCCACGGGATCGCCCTATGGGTGGGAGCCGGGAACGTCTACCACGACTTCCGGAGCTTCCGGTGGGACCATACGCTGCCCAACTACGGGATCGGCTACCGGTGGGAATTCAAAAAACGGGTGAACGTCCGCCTGGACTACGGTTTCGGCCGGGGACAGAACGGGTTCATCTTCCAGATCAATGAAGCGTTTTAAGGAGTTGATACGACGGCTGCTGCGGGGGCCGTGGGCCGACCAACGCACCTACTACACGGTGTTCGTGGCGGTGTTGTTGGTGCCGAACCTGTTTCTGTGCGTCACCGAGCCGATGCCGTGGCTCGGCAAGGCGGCTCTGCTGCTCGTGCCGGGCGGCGTGTGGATGGGTCTGTTCGCCCTGGCGCGGAGACCCGGTCTGCCGTTGTGGTGCCTCTTGCCGGTACTTGTTTTCGGGGCTTTTCAGCTGGTGCTGCTCTACCTGTTCGGCAACTCGATCATCGCCGTCGACATGCTCCTGAACGTGGCCACCACCAACTCCGGCGAGGCGATGGAGCTGCTCGGGAAACTCGTCCCGGCCATCGTGGGGGTCGTGGCCCTCTACGTGCCGACCCTGATCCTCGGGGTGGTTTCGGCGCGGCTGCCCGACCGGCTCTCGGACGCGTTCCGGCGCAGGAGCTTGTGGCGGGCGGCGTTCGTGCTGTTGGTCGGCGGCGGAGCGATGGTCGGCGCCCGGATCCAGGATCCGGCCTACCGCGCGAAGTACGACCTCTGGCCCCTCAACATCGCCTACAACTTCACGCAGGCGGTCGACCGCTGGCAGCGGACCGCCCGTTATGCCGAGACCTCGCGCGACTTCCGGTTCGAGGCCCGGTCCGAACGACCCGACACGCTGCGCGAAGTCTATGTCCTGGTGGTGGGCGAGACTTCGCGGGCGCTCAACTGGCAGCTCTACGGCTACGACCGGCCGACCACCCCGCTCCTGATGCAGGAGCCGGGGCTGGTCTGCTTCCGCGACATGCTGACCCAGGCCAACGCCACCCACAAGAGCGTGCCCATCATGCTCAGTGCGGCTTCGGCCGAGGACTACGACGTCATCTACACCCACAAAAGCATCCTGACGGCTTTCCGCGAGGCGGGTTTCCGGACGGCCTTCTTCTCGAACCAACGGCCCAACGGCTCGTTCATCGACCATTTCGGAGCCGAGGCCGACACGACGCTCTTTCTGAAAGCCCCGGCGACCCCCGGCGAGGCTGCTGCCGAGCCGTACGACGAAGAGCTGCTGCGGGCCGTCGACGCGCTGCTGACCGACACCTCGTCCGGCCGGGGCGACAGTCGGAAACTCTTCATCGTCCTCCACACCTACGGTTCGCACTTCGACTACCAGGAGCGTTATCCGGCTCGGGAGGCCTATTTCCGGCCGGCGGTCTACGAGTCGGTGGGGCCCGACCTCCGCGACCGGCTGGTGAACGCCTACGACAACTCGATCCGCGACACGGACCGTTTTCTGAGCCGACTCATCGGCCGCCTGCGCGCCTTGCCGAACACGGCCTCGGCGATGCTCTACGCCTCGGACCACGGCGAAGACCTCTACGACGACCGGCGGAACCTCTTTCTGCACGCCTCGCCCATCCCGACCTACTACCAGCTCCACATTCCTTGTGTGGTTTGGTTCTCGGCAGATTACGACACACTGCGTCCGGAAGCCCGCGCAGCGGCCCGCGCCAACGCCCGGAAACCGATGACCACCAACATCGTTTTCCACACGATGCTCGACCTCGGCGGCATCGAGACCCCCTACCGCAACGACTCTCTGGCGGTCTCCTCCGCCTCGTTCAGGGTCCGGCCGCGACACTTCCTGAACGACCACAACCGGCCCGAACCGCTCGACCGGCTGGGGCTCCGCTCGCCGGACATCGACATGTTCCGCCGCATGGGGCTCGACTTTCCCGCCCGATAGCTCCCCCGCCCGGCACGCCCCCCTCGATGAGTCGCCCCCCGCGCAAGCCGGTTGCGAAGCCTCGGGAAAATACCTACCTTTGTGTCATACACACTAACCTACAAACCCTCGGAATTTATGAGAAACATGTACATCGCCCTGCTCTCGGCCGGGGCTGCACTGCTGGTGGGCTGCGGCTCGACCCAGGTGTCGTCGGTGGGGAAACCCTACGAAATGTTCGTGGTTTCGTCGCCGGAGCTCTGGCAGAGCGCGGCCGGCGACACCCTCCGGGCTTATCTGGCCGACGAGGTGGAGATGGTCAACCAGCCGGAACCGAAGTTCACGCTCTACAACGTGCCGCAGGGAGGCTACAAATCCACGGTGAGCAAACATCGCAACATCCTGATCCTGCGCACGGGCGACCGCTATCCGGTGTCGGACATGACGGCCCGGTACGATGTCAACGCACAGCCGCAGCTGGAGGTGACCGTCACCTCGCCGTCGACGGACTCGCTGGCGGCATTCCTGCACCGCTATGGGGCAGACCTGACGCGGTTGTTCGAGATCACGGAGCGCGACCGGCTCGTGGCACGCGCCGAAAAGTACCGCGACCCGAAAATCGGACCCCTGGTCCGCGAAAAATTCGGCTTCGAGATGAGCATTCCGCAGGGCTATCGCGTGCGGCTCGACACGACCGATTTTCTGTGGATCTCGTTCGAACTGCCGCTGGCCAGCGTCGGCTTCATGATCTACACCTATCCGGTGGCGGACTCGACGGCCGCCGCACGCAACACCTCGGCCGGAAACATCATCGCGGCTCGCAACGCTGCCGTCATGCAGGTTCCGGGACCCTCCGACGGAAGCTACATGTCCACCAGCACGGCGGTCATGCCGGACCAGAAGATCCTGACGGTCCACGGGCGGCGGTGGATGCAGGTGCGCGGTTTCTGGGACGTCACGGGCGACTTCATGGGGGGGCCGTTCATCAACTACACGACCTACGAGGCGGACAAAGGACGCATGCTGGCCATCGACGGCTACGTCTACTCACCCTCGCCCAACAACACGGTACCCATGCGGGACTACGTACGACAGGTCGAAGCCATCTTCATGACGGTCCGAATCCCGAAATAACCCGCTCTCTTACGGATCTATATCCGTTCTTTGGCGACGGGCTGGAACTGTTCTTACTAACTTCGTTTTCCTCGTGTTACTTCGGTATAATATGCAAACTGTGCTTTAGCAACAGGAGGGTACTGTTCTCTTTGTGAACAAAGAGAACCAGAAAAACTTTCGGGAATGCTTCGCATTCCATGGGCTGCCGTAATCAAGAGCCTTGGGTCCTTTCTTTTGGGGTGGCCTTTTGTGGGCGCGCCTAAGGTTTTTCACAGCCTAAAAGCGCGTCCACAAAAAGTGCCACCCCAATAACGGGCCAGAGCATTAGCTTGCGGATGCCTCATACAAAGCGTATGCTATCTCAAAAGTTTTTGGTGCCGCTTTTTACAAAAAGCGGCAGTTCTGGCCCGTAGCCAATGACGGTTTACAAATTACCGAAAGCAAAACGAGCATAGCGAAAGTAAAAGGGACAGTTCCATACAGTAGCCAATAACAGACATACACAGGTAAAAAAACTGATTTTATATGCGGAATTTGATTTTAGTGGCCTTTGGCGGGGTGTTCGCCGTAGCGTGCGGCGTGCGGCCGGAGCCGCGGGAAGCGGCGGTGATACCGCAGCCCAGGGCGTTTGTGGAGGGCGGTGATTTTGTCCGGATCGGGCCGGAAGATCTGCGGACGGCGGTCGATACGGCCGTTGTTTCGGATCCGGAGGGTTACCGTCTGACCGTCGGACCGGACGGGGCCGAGGTTGTAGGGGGCGGCGAGGCCGGGGTGTTCTACGGCTTGCAGACCCTGGAACAGCTCAAGGATTCGGCCGGGTGGGTGCCCACGGGGGTGGTGAACGACGCGCCGAGGTTTCGGTGGCGGGGGATGCACCTCGACGTCAGCCGGCACTTTTTCCCGAAGGAGTTTATCAAAAAGTACCTCGACATCCTGGCCTACCACCGGATGAACGTCTTCCACTGGCACCTGACCGACGGGATCGGCTGGCGGTTGGAGAGTGACCGGTATCCGCTCCTGACCCAACGGGCGGCGTGGCGGCGGGTGAAGGACCCGAAGGCGCCGTGGATCGGACTGGAGCTCAGCGACGAATCGAGACGGGACAGTGCGGATACCTATGGCGGCTATTACACGAAGGAGGATGTGCGCGAGATCGTGGCTTATGCCCGGGAGCGGCACATCACGGTGATCCCGGAGATCGAAATGCCGGGCCATTCCGAGGCGGCGACGTTCGCCTATCCGGAGTACGCCTGTCCGACGGCACAGCCCGGGAGCGGCGTCTACTGTCCGGGGAACGACTCGACGTTCGTGTTCCTGCAACAGCTGATCGACGAGGTCATCGACCTCTTTCCGGAGTCGCCCTACATCCACATCGGGGGCGACGAAGTGGGCAAGGAGCAGTGGAGCGCTTGTCCGCGGTGCCAGGCGCGCAAACGGGCCGAGGGACTCAAAGACGAGCATGAGTTGCAGAGCTATTTCGTCCGCCGGATGGAGCAGTACATCAACTCCAAAGGGAAGGCGATGATCGGTTACGACGAGATCCTGGAGGGGGGGCTGGCGCCGAATGCGACGGTGATGTCGTGGACCGGTTTCGAGGGGGGTGTGCGGGCGGCCAATGCCGGCCACGATGCGGTGATGGTGCCGCTGGACTACGTCTATTTCGACCACTACCAGGGCCAGAACCCCTGCGAGCCGCAGGCCTGGGGCGGATACAACGGCCTGCCGCGCGTCTACTCGTTCGATCCGGTGCGGCCGGAGGTCGACTCGTCCAAGCGCCACCATATCCTGGGTGGACAGGCCAATATCTGGACCGAGAGCATTCGTACGCCGGACCACGTGGAATATATGCTGCTGCCTCGTTTGGCGGCCTTGTCCGAGGCGTTGTGGACGGACACGACGGCCAAAGACTGGGAGCGTTTCGAACGTAAGCTGGACCGGCAGTTGGACCGATATGCGGCTCGGGGATGGCGGTATGCCGAGAGCGGACTGACACCATTCATCGCCGACCAACATTTTAACGACTCGGGAGCCTTGGTGGTCCGGCTGGGGGCAGAACTGACGGGTTATCCGGTGCGTTATACGCTGGACGGGAGTCTTCCTACGGAGGGGGCGGCTTTGTATGCGGACTCGATTGTGATCCGGGAACCGGCTACGTTGACGGCGCAGGCGTTTCGGAATGGCCGGCCGGCGGGATGCGTGTTGCAGGTTCCGCACCTGTTGAACCGGGCGACGCGGGCGAAAGTTTCGTACGCGACGCCCTACAACGCGGCCTACACGGGGGGAGGCGATACGGCGCTGGTGGACAACCGCTATGCTTTCAAGCGGGGCGACGACCGGGCTTGGCAGGGGTTCGAGCGGACGGACATGGAGCTGACGTTGGACTTGGGCGAGGAACAGCCGGTGGCCGGGGTGTGGATTCAATTTCTGCAACACTTGGCATCGACGTCGGTCATGCTGCCGACCGGCCTGACCGTATGGACGTCGACGGACGGCAACCGTTTTACGATCGCGGCCGAGCGGTCGGTGGCGGACGACAGCGACTCGGAAGTGATGATTCGCCCGTTCGACCTGCGGTTCAAGGCGCCTGTATCGGCACGGTACATCCGGATCCGGGCGACGAACCGAGGGGTTTTGCCGGCGGGTCATCCGCGTGCGGGTTCACCGGCCTGGATCTTTACGGACGAAGTGGTGGTTTATTGACCGGTACGACTTTTGTTTCCCGTCAGGCCGAGTTTCGGCGGGAGCTCTAACATTTCCTGCCGAAAAATATAGCGACGTACAGCCAAGGCCCCATTATTCGGAGCCTTGGCTATTTTTGTGGTTCTCCGCTTGTGCGCGGACGGTTTGCGAATTTCTCTGCCGGCAGGCCCATGCGATGCGTAGCATCGCCCGCCCCGCCGGGGCCCCGTTGGGGCTTTTATTGGGGTTTTCTCTGTTTAGGTTGGTCCTCTACGGCCGCCGCCTGCGCAGGGCAGTCGAAGCTTGTTGCCGAGCCAACTCCAGCTTTCGAGTGTCGAGCGGCCCCACAGGGGCTTTTG
>CAJTNK010000059.1 GCA_910577885.1 uncultured Rikenella sp. | reverse complement strand
GCCGGGAGGCACCGCCTGTCCGGCGCACCCGTTGGGTGTTTTGCCGGGGTTATCTCAGGTTTAGTAAGCCGCCGCCCGCGCAGGGCAGTCCCCTCAAACCCGCGCGCCGCGCCTAAAGAGGGAAATACTCCGTTTCAACGATGAGTTGAAACGGAGTATTTCCCAAGGCGCGCGGTCAATGCTTCTGGGGGAAAGCCTGTTTTATGGAAGAGAGGCCGACGCCAGCGGAGGTCGAAAGTGAGCGAAGCGAACGTTGCGGCCTTCCGCCGGGGGTGGCGTCGGCCGACATAGTGAGATCCCGGTCCAGGCGCGCGGTCAATGATCGTTTTTTGAGCTTGGACATCCGGAAATTGGGCTGCAGGTTGGGAAATTGCGACCCCGTAGGGTCGCGCGAGTCGCCGCCACCCCGGGCGGTGCGAGCTACTCGACGGAGCTCGTAGCTCTTTCCGCTGGCGGCGACCCGCTGGAACTTTCGCGTGTCGAGCGGCCCCAGCCTTCCGCGGGGTGGCGGAGGCTCACAAGAGGGGTTTGGCCGAGCTTCGGGCGGAGAATTTTTCGGAGCCTGTCGCGATGCTCTGCATTGCCGGCCTATGCGGTGCCGCTGGGCACTCCAACCGGGGTTTTGAACAGCCTCAAGGGGGCGCAAGGCCGAACTTTCTTTGAGGGCATCGCGCTCGAGCACGGAGCAACTTGGCCGTCGCCAACAAAAGGCGATACCTCAAAGTTCTATACAGAAACGTGGTTCTGTCGGGAAATTTCGTATCTTTGGAGAGTCTTAGATAGGGGTGCTTCGCCTGAAGATCGAACGATCGAGTTTGGGCGAGGCTGAGATGATACCCGTAGAACCTGATGCGGATAATGCCGCCGGAGGGAATGTTCGAAGGGTGTTAAACAACGTCTTTGTTTAACGCGATTTTCGGAACGGAAGGCGTGTGCAAGCCTCTATGCGCACGGCCGGGCCGAAGATGCACACAATCCACACTTAACATATGGGGATGGAAAAACTCGTTTCGCTCGGAATCGTCGAGAGCTATTTCGAGAAAATGAAAGCGAACCTCGCGGTCGATGCCGCCATCGTCGGCGGAGGCCCGTCGGGTCTCGTGGCGGCTTACTATTTGGCACGGGCCGGTAAACGCGTCGTGCTCTACGAACGCAAACTGGCTCCCGGAGGCGGGATGTGGGGCGGGGCGATGATGTTCAACGAGATTGTTGTCCAGCAAGAGGCGCTGCCGATTCTCGAGGAGCTCGGCGTCGGGTACAAACCTTATCGCGAGGGGGCGGCGGTGGTCGATTCGGTCCACGCCACGTCGGCCCTGATCTATGCCGCGACGCGGGCCGGTGCGACGATCTTCAACTGCTATACGGTCGAAGATGTGATCTTCCGTGATGAGGCGGTGGCGGGGCTGGTGGTCAACTGGGCTCCGGTGGCGCGCGAGGGGATGCACGTCGATCCACTGATGGTCTCGGCCCGGACGGTGCTCGAGGGGACCGGACACGATTGTATGATCGCTCGGCTGGTGGCCCGGAAGAATAATGTGCGACTCGATACGCCGACGGGTGAGGTGGTTGGCGAGCGGTCGTTGAACGTCGAAGAGGGCGAGCGGCTGACGGTCGAAAACACGAAGGAGATCTACCCGGGTTTGTTCGTGAGCGGGATGGCGGCCAATGGTGTGAGCGGCAGCTTCCGGATGGGGCCGATTTTCGGCGGGATGTTGATGTCGGGTCGCCGGGCGGCGGAGCTGATGATCGCCAAGATGGAGGGTCGGGATGGATAGGTTGGGTCTGTATGTGATTTTGACGCGTCCGGGCGTGGGGCATGCGACGGCGGCCGAAATAGCCGTCCGTCGCGGCGTGGGGGTCGTGCAGCTGCGCGAAAAGGGGATCCCGGACGGTGAGTTGTTGCGGTTGGCGCGCGAGGTGCGGGCCGTGACGCGAGGGACTCGGACGCGCTTCGTGGTCAACGACCGGCCGGACATTGCGGCGCTGGTGGGTGCTGATGGGGTGCATGTCGGGCAGGAGGACCTGCCGGTGGAGGCGGTGCGGCGAATCGTGGGCGAGGAGATGCTGGTGGGCCTCTCGACCCACTCGCTGGCACAGGCCCGGGCGGCGCAATCGTTAAAAGGGGTGGACTACATCGGTTTCGGTCCGGTCTACCCCACGACGACCAAAGCGGTGCCGGATCCGACGGTGGGAACGGCGCTGCTGCGGGAGGCGGTCGGCTTGTCGCGGCTTCCGGTGGTGGCGATCGGGGGGATCTTCCCGGAGAACCTCTCGACCGTCTTGGAGGCCGGTGCCCGGAATATCTGCCTGGTGCGTTACCTCATGGAGCCGTCCGATCCGGCCGAGGTCGAACGGCGCATGGCCGAGGTGCAGGGTCGGTTGGCGGAGTGATTTTTTCGATTCAAACCAAGGTTTCCGGGTTCTTGGCTGCGGCGGCCCATGCGCTACGTAGTGTCGCCGGAAGTTTTTCTGTTCGCTGAAGGAACACTCTTATCCCGTTACCAAAGAAAAGACTACTCTTCGGCGAGCGTTCGCCAGAGTCGGTCTTTGAGTTCGCGGATGTGCAGTCCGGCCACCGATGAGATGAAAAGGTAGGGAATGCCTTGCAGGGTGTCGGCCGTCTCGATCTCTCGGCGCAACCCTTCGGTGAGTTCCTCGTCGAGCATGTCGCTCTTGGTGATGGCCAGCAGTCGTTTCTTGTCGAGCATTTCGGGGTTGTACTGGCGCAGTTCGTTCAGTAGGATGTCGTATTCGGCCACGATGTCTTTCGAGTCGGCCGGGATCATGAAGAGCAGTACCGAGTTCCGTTCGATGTGGCGCAGAAATCGGGTTCCGATTCCTCGGCCTTCGTGTGCCCCTTCGATGATTCCGGGGATGTCGGCCATCACGAACGAGTGGCCGTCGCGCACTTCGACAATTCCGAGGTTGGGTTCCAGGGTGGTGAAGGCATAGTCGGCGATTTTCGGTTTGGCCGCCGAGACCACCGACAGTAGGGTGGATTTCCCGGCGTTCGGGAAGCCGACCAGTCCCACGTCGGCCAACACCTTCAGTTCCAGTACGAACCATCCCTCCTGCATCGGTTCGCCGGGTTGCGAGTAGCGCGGGGCCTGGTTCGTCGCCGTCCGGAAGTGCCAGTTGCCCAGTCCGCCTCGCCCGCCGCGAACGAGGATCACTTCTTGGCCGTCTTCCGTCACTTCGGCCACCACCTGACCCGTCTCGGCGTCTTTGGCGACGGTTCCCAGCGGCACGTCGAGCACGATGTCCCGGCCGTTCCGTCCGTGACTTTTCGCGCCGCTTCCCCCCTCGCCGTTTTCGGCCATCTGGTGGCGCTGGTACTTGAGGTGGATCAGGGTCCAGTACTGGCTGTTTCCGCGCAGGATGACGTGTCCTCCGCGGCCTCCGTCGCCGCCGTCGGGTCCGCCGAATTCGACGAATTTTTCGCGTCGGAAGTGGCTCGATCCGGGTCCGCCGTTTCCGGAACGAGCATAGATTTTGACGTAGTCGACAAAGTTAGAGGAGGCCATAAGGTCAAGGTGTTTTTGTTTTCTTAGGGGCAATCGGTGTGCCACTCGGGCCGTTGGGCGGCAACAAAAATACGTTTTTTTACCGATTTTTCGTCCTCGGTCTTGTCTGAACGGGAATTGTTCCCTATCTTTGCCCACGCAAAAAAGCCGATGTAGCTCAGTTGGCCAGAGCAGCTGATTTGTAATCAGCTGGTCGGGGGTTCGAATCCCTCCATCGGCTCGCCGCCGGTTCTTTCGGGGGCGGGCGTGCACTGTTCTTTCGGGCGGATACCAGAGTGGCCAAATGGGGCAGACTGTAAATCTGCTGGCTTACGCCTTCGGTGGTTCGAATCCATCTCCGCCCACGATAAAAGTTTATCACGACGCGAACCGTTCAGCCGTCAGGCTTCGGGTTGCAGGTAGCCCGGACGCAAGCTGGCTTGCGGGGTGAGGGCTGGCAGCAATCCGAAATAGAACGCAGTTCGATCGGTTCGCGGGAGGATAAATTTGTGTTGTAAGGGTCCCGCCGGGAGGCGATGGAAAACGGCGCGCCAGCAACGTAATCCTCTCCGCCATTAATAAGGTGCTTGCCGAGGCGATGGATAAAGACGCCGCCAGGTGGATTAATCCTCTCCGCCGCAAACAAAAGAAGTTGTGGCGCCGCAGGCTAAAACGTACCTGATCTGCAAAAAAAACGCGCGATTTTTTGCAGATTCCCGAAAAGCGGTTATCTTTGCACCACCAAAAAACACAAGCGGAAGTAGCTCAGTTGGTAGAGCATCAGCTTCCCAAGCTGAGGGTCGCGAGTTCGAATCTCGTCTTCCGCTCTTGCGGTCAAGGTCTTTCGGAACCTTGGCCGCTTTTTTTTCTCTCTATCGACCATGAAGACCATCTACCCTTGGGGCGATACACGGCGTTTCAACAGTTACTCCGGCCGGTTTCGGCGACTTTTCGGCCAGCGGGTGCAGAAAGTGGTGATCGACGCCGGATTCACCTGTCCGAACCGCGACGGAACCATCTCGTCCGGGGGGTGTACGTTCTGCAACAACGACGCCTTCAGTCCGTCGTATAGCCACAAAGGCTATTCGGTCGCCCGGCAGATCGAGGAGGGGATCCTTTTCCACCGAAACCGATACCAAAAGGCGCAGAAGTATCTGGCCTACTTCCAGAGCTATTCCAATACCTACAAACCGTTGGAGGAGTTGCGTGCGATTTACGACCAGGCGTTCGGCCATCCGGATGTCGTGGGGATCGTGGTCGGCACGCGGCCCGATTGCGTGGACGAGGCCAAACTCGACTATTTCGCCGAGCTGGCGGCCCGGGGGCATTATGTGGCTATCGAGTACGGTATCGAGTCGGTGTACGACGAGACGTTGCGGCGGGTGAACCGGGGCCACGACTTCTCGACGGCCGTCCGGGCCGTGGAGATGACCCACGCCCGGGGGTTGCACTGCGGCGCGCATTTCATTCTCGGGCTGCCGGGCGAGACCGAGGCGATGCTGGTCCGGCAGGCCGGGGCCATCAACGCCCTGCCGTTGGATACGGTCAAGTTCCACCAGCTGCAACTCTTCCGCGATACCCTCATGGCGCGCGACTATGCCGAACACCCGGCGGATTATCGGTTCTGGTCGTTGGAGGCTTACATCGACCTCTTTATCGACCTCCTGGAGCGTCTGCGGCCCGGCCTGGTGATCGAGCGTTTCGCGGGCGAGGCTCCGCCGCGGTACCACTTGACGCCTTCGGCTTGGGGTTCGGTGCGCAACGAACGGCTCCTCCAGCTGTTGGAACAGCGGCTCGAAGAGCGGGATACGTGGCAGGGGCGGTGTTGCGAGTAGCGCGCTTCGGGCGGAAGGCCGCCGGGGTGTAAACGACGCGTCCCGTTCTCCGGTGGATACTTCATCCACAGGAGAACGGGACGCGCTCGCTTAACCCATTAAACAGCCTTACGCCTTGTAGAACGGCGGCCGAACCACCTGCGCCTTGATCTGTTTACCGCGGATCAGCACCGCGATCTCCGTCCCCGCCTTGGCGAACTCCGGTTTGACGTAGGCCAGTCCGATCCCCTTTTTCAAGCTCGGCGACTGGGTCCCGGAGGTGACTGTGCCGATCGGCTCGCCGCTCCCCGGCGCCACCACTTCGTAGCCGTGTCTCGGAATCCCCCGTTCGACCATCTCGAAGCCGACCAGTTTCCGGCAAACCCCCTCGGCCTTTTGTCCGGCCAGCCGGGCATTGTCGATAAAGTCGCCCTTGGTGTCCGAAAACTTGGTGATCCACCCCAGCCCCGCTTCGATCGGCGAAGTGGTGTCGTCCAGATCGTTCCCGTAGAGGCAGAAACCCATCTCCAGCCGCAGCGTATCGCGCGCCCCGAGGCCGATATTCTTCAGCCCGTACCGCTCGCCGGCCTTCCACAGCGCGGTCCAGAGCCGTTCGGCATCCTCGTTGGCCACATAGATCTCGCAACCGCCCGCCCCGGTATACCCGGTGATCGACAAGATGGCGTTCGGAATCCCGGCTACCGTCGTCTTGCAGAACGTATAGTACTCCATCGACTTCACATCCCGCTCCGGACACAACTCCTGCACCAACTCCATCGCCGCCGGACCCTGCACAGCCAACTGGGCGATCTCGTCCGAAGCATTATACAGCTCCTTGCCCGGCGTGAGCCCGAATTTCGGCGCATGGGAGCACAGAAAATCCCAGTCCTTCGCCGTATTCGCGGCGTTCACCACCAACAGATAGGTCTCCGCGTCGATCCGGTAGACCAACAGGTCGTCCACGATACCTCCCTCCCCGTTCGGAAAACAGGAGTACTGCACCTTCCCGTCATACAACGTCGAAACGTCGTTCGATGTCACATACTGCAAAAACGCCAACGCCTTCGGCCCCTTCACCCAAATCTCACCCATGTGCGAAACGTCGAACACGCCGACGCCCTCACGCACCGCAGCATGCTCGTCGTTGATACCCGTAAACTCGATCGGCATGTTATAACCGGCAAACTCGGCCATCTTCGCACCGGCCCCAACATGATACTTCGTAAATGCGGTTATCTTCATATAATTCTAATATTTATTTGTTCTATTGTTTTGCAGCCCGGTCATTGGCTACGGGAGGGTACTGTCCCTTTCTTGAAAGAAAGGGACCCAAAGAACTTTCAGATAGCATACGCTATGCCTTAGGCTCCGCAGTCCTCAAGGTTGTGAGTGGGGCTTTCTCGGTGCGGCGCGATAAGGTAATTTACGCATGACGCGCCGACACCGGAAAGTCCCACCCAAAGACCGGGCTGACACGGCCAAAGCATCCCAACGGGATGCGCTCTGAAGTTTTTTTGGTTCTTTTTGTTCACAAAAAGAACAGTTCCTGCTCGTTACTCAAAGAACAGGTTGTACAATAAATAGAACGGATAAATGTAAGTTTATTATTCGACGAAGCTACTGTTGTCCCAGCAGTGTGTGCAGAGTCTTTCTTTTGGGAGTCCGATGGCTGCGACGACGTCTTCGAGTCGTTGGAACTTGAGGGAGGTGAGTTGGAGTTGTTGTCCCATGACTTCGACCATTTTGCGGTGTTTTTCGGTGGTGTCGTCGGCGTATTCGGCCAAGATTTCGTCGGAGAGTTTGTCGGTCCCTTCGAGGTCTCGGATCACTCGTCGCGTGTAGAGGTCGAACGTCGACCGGGAGGTGGAGAAGTTCAGGAACCGGCAAGGGAAGATCAGCGGCGGGCAGGCGATCCGCATGTGCACCTCCTGGACGCCGACTTCTTTGAGTTTCACGACGTTGTCTTTGAGCTGTGTTCCGCGGACGATGGAGTCGTCCATGAAGACGATTTTCGATCCGCGTGTAAAGGCTTCGTTGGGCAGGAGTTTCATTTTGGCCACGAGGTCTCGCATGGCTTGGTTCTGTGGCATGAAGCTGCGCGGCCAGGTGGGGGTGTACTTGACGAAAGGTCGTTTGTACGGGATCCTTCGGGCATTGCTGTACCCGATGGCATGTCCGACCCCCGAGTCCGGAATGCCGGCGGCAAAGTCGGCGTCGACTTCGCTGTCGCGTGCCGCCATCGCCGCACCGCACCGATAGCGCGCGTCCTCAACGTTGATTCCCTCGTAGTTCGACGAGGGGTAGCCGTAGTAGATCCACAGAAACGAGCATATCTGCATCCGATCGCCCGGCGCGAGGATGTCGGTCACCCCGTCGCGCGTGAGCTGCACCGCCTCGCCCGGTCCGAGGTCCCGCACATACTCATACCCCAGATTCAGGAACGATGAACTCTCCGAAGCCGCCACATACCCGAAGTCGTTCTTGCCGATAATAATAGGTGTCCGGCCGAACCGGTCGCGCGCGGCGTAAATCCCGTGTTCCGTGAGAATCAGCATCGAACAGGAACCCTTCACCGTCCGCTGCACGTTCTCGATCCCCTCTTTGAAAGTCTTGCTTTGGCTGATGAGGATCGCCACCAGCTCCGTGGGGTTGATCTCCGACCCGGAGAGCTCCGCGAAGTGGACGTTCTCGTTCAACAGCCGTTCGGTGATCTCCTCCATGTTCTCGATCCGTGCCACGGTCACTACCGAGAATCGTCCCAGATGACTTGTCACGGTCACCGGCTGCGATTCGAAGTCGCTGATGACCCCGATCCCGAGACACGATCCTTCGAATTTCGGCAGGTCGTCCTCGAACTTGTTCCGGAAGTACCCGTTCTCCAGGCTGTGGATCGACCGGATGAACTTCTGACCGTTGTAGAAAGCCAGCCCGGCCCGCTTCGTCCCGAGGTGGGAATGGTAGTCCGTGCAGTAGAATACGTCGTTGACGCACGCGCGCCGTGAGGCGCAACCGAAAAAACCGCTCATAGTGTGTGAAGGATTGGTTGATAAAAAGGTTGGTGTGTGTTATCTCAATTTGTGTGCGATCAGGTTCATAAACTCTTCGCGGGTCTGGATCTGGGTCAGGAAAGCCCCCGTAAAAGCCGATGTCGTGGTGGCCGAGTTCTGTTTCTCGACCCCGCGCATCTGCATGCACATGTGGCTCGCCTCGATCACCACCGCCACCCCCAGCGGATTGAGCGCCTCCTGGATGCAATCCCGGATCTGTACCGTGAGCCGCTCCTGCACCTGCAGCCGCCGCGCGAAGCAGTCCACCACCCGCGGAATCTTCGACAGTCCGGTGATAAAACCGTTCGGAATATAAGCCACATGCGCCTTGCCGTAAAACGGCACCATGTGATGTTCGCACAGCGAGTACAGCTCGATGTCCTTCACCACCACCATCTGCTTGTACTCCTCCCGAAACCGCGCCGACAACAGAATCTCGATCGGATCCTGCTCATACCCCTGCGTCATGAAAGCCATCGCCTTGGCCACCCGCTCCGGGGTCTTCAACAGCCCCTCCCGCTCGGGATCTTCTCCCAACAACTCCAAAATGGCCCGATAATGCGCACCCAACTGTGCTATCTTCGACTCGTCGTATTCCATAATTTTCCGTTATTATTATTCTTTCGCAACCGGATAGAACTGTTCTCTTTGTGAACAAAGAGAACCAGAAAAACTTTAGAACGCATCCCGTTGGGATGCTTTGGCCGTGTCAGCCCAGTGCTTTGGGTGGGGCGTTCGGCGAGGCGCGTAATGCAATTACAACCTTAGCGCGCCCCCGCCAAACGTCCCCACCCATGCCCTAAGGACTGCGGAGCCTAAGGCATAGCGTATGCTAGCTGAAAGTTCTTTGGGTCCCTTTCTTTCAAGAAAGGGACGGTACCCTCCTGTAGCCAAAGAAAATATAATCTTGAAAAAGTAGAGGCAAAGGTACGATTTTGGAGGAGAAAGTGTGCACGGAGGAGGATAATATTTCGAGGACGGAGGACGTTGAGAGGAGAGGGGGACGAAAAAAGTTTGCGGAAAATGGCAAAAACGGACTGTGAAACGATTAACAATAAAAATTAATTCCTATCTTTGTAGGGTGGAGGGAGAAGGTGTCGGGGGAGACGAGACAACGAAAAGAATCATATAAACCATTAAAAACCAACAGGATTATGTCAATCGATCTGAGCAAGTACGGCATTCAGGATGTGAAAGAGATCATTCACAACCCGTCTTACGAAGAACTCTACAAAGCGGAAACGTGCAGCTGCCTGAGCGGGTATGAGAAAGGGGTGGACACGGAGCTGGGGGCGGTGAACGTGATGACCGGCGTGTTTACCGGTCGGTCGCCGAAAGACAAGTATATCGTGAAGGATGCCACGACGGAGAATACCGTGTGGTGGACTTCGGATTTCGCCAAGAACGACAACAAACCGATCACCCCGGCGGTGTGGGATCAGTTGAAGAAGATCGCTACGGCGGAGTTGAGCGGGAAGAAGTTGTATGTGATGGATACTTTCTGCGGGGCCAATCCGGACACCAGACTCAAGGTGCGGTTCATTGTCGAGGTGGCTTGGCAGGCGCACTTCGTGAAGAACATGTTCATTCGGCCGACCGATGAGGAGCTGAAGAACTACGGGGAACCGGATTTCGTGGTGCTGAACGCCTCGAAGACCACCAACCAGAACTGGAAAGAGATGGGGTTGAACTCGGAAAACTTCGTGGCTTTCAACCTGACCGAAAAAATGCAGCTCATCGGTGGGACTTGGTATGGCGGCGAGATGAAGAAAGGGATCTTCTCGATGATGAACTACCTGCTTCCGCTGCGCGGGATCGCGTCGATGCACTGCTCGGCCAATAAGGGGAAGGATGGCGATGTGGCTATCTTCTTCGGGCTGTCGGGGACGGGGAAAACGACCCTGTCGACCGATCCGAAACGCGAGCTGATCGGTGACGACGAACACGGTTGGGACGACAACGGCGTCTTCAACTTCGAAGGGGGGTGCTATGCCAAGGTGATTAACTTGGATAAGGAGTCGGAACCGGATATCTACAAGGCCATCAAGCGGGATGCGCTGTTGGAGAACGTGACGGTGGATGCCAACGGGAAGATCGACTTCAGCGATAAGAGTGTTACGGAGAATACCCGTGTGTCGTACCCGATCTACCACATCGAAAACATCGTGAAACCGGTGTCGAAGGCAGGTCCGGCACAGAAGGTGATCTTCCTGACGGCCGATGCGTTCGGGGTGATGCCGCCGGTGTCGATCCTCACGCCGGAACAGACCAAGTACTACTTCTTGTCGGGCTTTACGGCCAAGTTGGCCGGGACCGAACGGGGGATCACCGAACCGACCCCGACTTTCTCGGCTTGCTTCGGGGCGGCTTTCCTGTCGCTCCACCCGACCAAGTATGCCGAAGAGCTCGTTAAACGGATGAAAGCTTCGGGGGCCACGGCTTATATGGTCAACACCGGGTGGAACGGGACCGGCAAACGGATCTCGATCAAGGATACGCGCGGGATTATCGACGCGATCTTGGACGGGTCGATCGACAAGGCTGAGACCAAGATGATTCCGATCTTCAACTTCAAGGTGCCGACGGCGCTGCCGGGCGTGGACTCGAAGATCTTGGATCCGCGGGATACCTATGCCGATGCGGCGGAATGGACCAAGAAGGCTGAGGACCTGGCCGGTCGGTTCGTGAAGAACTTCGAAAAGTACACCGATAATGCAGAAGGGAAGGCGCTGGTAGCAGCCGGGCCGCAGCCGACTAAGTAATCAAGTCTCGTCGGCTGCTCTTTCGAGCAAGAGTGACGCGTGCGGAGGCTCCATCTCTCTCTCAGTGAAACGGAGGGGATGGAGCCTCCCTCTTTTTTGTACTATTAATTGGAATATCTTGTTCTTTGGTGAACCGGCCGAAACAGTTCTTTTTAACGTTCGCTTCGCTCGTATTGCTTTCGTGTAGTTTGCAAACCGTATTTGGCAACCGGAGGGTACTGTCCCTTTCTTGAAAGAAAGGGACCCAAAGAACTTTCAGCTA
>CAJTNK010000058.1 GCA_910577885.1 uncultured Rikenella sp. | reverse complement strand
TCTTTTTGGTTCTTTTTCTTCAGAAAAAGAACAGTTCCATACAGTAGCCAAACACAGTTCGCCAATTATAACCCGAGAAGAAGCCGAGTAACGGAGTAAAAAAGAACAGTTCTATCCGGCCACCAAAAGGTTATTTGAGGTATTTATCGAGCCAGCCGAAGAATTCGCGGTTCCAGACCAGCGAGTTTTGGGGTTTGAAGACCTGGTGTCCCTCGTCCTCGAAGTAGACCAGCCGCGACGGGATCCCGTGGGCACGAGCCGCCGTGAACGCCTGCAGGCTCTGCGTGAACGGGATCCGGAAGTCCTTCGCACCGGTGATAATCAGGATCGGCGCATACCAGTCGTTCACCGCCAGGTGCGGCGAGTGGGCGTACGACCGATCGGCCACCCGGTTGCCCGGCCGCTCCCAGTAAGCTCCGCCGAGGTCGTTGGTCGGGAACCACAGCTCCTCCGTCTCGCCGTAGAAACTCTCGAGGTTGAACATCCCGCAGTGCGCGATGAAAGCCCGGAACCGGCGGTCGCTGTGCCCCGCCAGGTAGAACGTCGAGTAACCCCCGTACGAAGCGCCGACACATCCCCGCCGATCGGTGTCCACCCAGGGTTCGCGCGAGACGTCGTCGATGGCCGACAAGTAGTCCCGAATATTCTGCCCCGAATAGTCGCCCGAGATTTGGTCCAGCCACTCCTGCCCGAACGACGGCAACCCCCGCCGGTTCGGCGCCACCACCACATACCCCTGCGCCGCCATCAGTTCGAAGTTCCACCGGTAGCTCCACCGCTGCGACACCACGCTCTGCGGACCGCCCTGACAGTACAACAGGGTCGGATACCGCTTCGTGCTGTCGAAGTTCGGCGGCAGAACCACCCACGTCAACATCCGCTTGCCGTCCGTCGTCGCCACCCAACGCTTCTGCACCCTCCCCATATCGACATGGTCGTAAATCTCTTTGTTGATAAACGTAATCTGGGTATCCGTCCCGTCAGCGGCATTCACCGCAAAAAGCTCCGGAGCCATCTGCAGCGTAGTCTTCGTCGCCACCATCACCGCCCGATCACCCCCCGACGGAAAAGCCACACTGAAATCCGTATAGTCATGATCCCCCGCCGTCAGGACTGTAATCGTCGGCACACGATCCGTCGAAAGATCGGCCCGGCAGATCTGGTGCGTCGCCTCGATCGGCGCGATAAAATAGACACTCTGCCCGTCCGCCGACCACCGCAGGTTCGCCGCATTGTAATCGAAACCGTCCGTCACGTAGGTTTTCGCCCCCGTCGCCAGGTCCATCACGAACAACCGGTCCTTGTCCGACTCGTTCCGCGCGCGCTCCATGCTCTGCCATACCAGCCGGGAGTCGTCCGGCGAAAAAACCGGATACTTGTCGTACCCCGGCATCCCCTCGGTCAGGTTCCGCGTCGAACCGTCCGACAGGTCATAGAGGTAAATGTCCGAGTCCGTGCTCATCGAATACGCGTAGCCGGTCATCTTCTTACACGTATAAGCGATCTGCGTCCCCGCTCCGTTCCACGCCACCTCGCTCATCTCGAAATACGGCGCCGTGGGTGCATCCCACGGCTCACCGGGCATAATATCCCGCGCATTCGACACCCCGGTCGCCGGGTCCAGATCGGCCACGAAGATATGGCTGTAAGCCCCGTCCTCCCACGTATCCCAATGCCGCTCCATCAGGTCGTCGTAGATCAACGCCCGAGACTTCGGCATCCCGTAAATGTCGGCCGACGACACCGAATCCACCTGCACATCGGCCGTATACCACACTTTATCCCCCTTCGGACTCACCCCGAAACCGGTGATACCCCCCTCCACCTCCGAAAGGCGCCGAAGCCCCGTCCCGTCCGGACGAACCGTCCACAACTGCTGCGCAGCTCCTTCGCCGCCCCGGCTGCTCAGGAAATACACACACCGCTCGCCCGTCGAACCATCCACACCCCAAACCGGCGAATTGTCCTTCCCCGTATTGGTCGTAATCTGCCGAGCACCCTCCGGATCGCCCACCGACATCACCCACAACGAGGTATAACCCCGATTCTCCTCCATGTTGTAATAGGTCAACGCATACAACACCTCCCGTCCATCCGCCGACACCGAAGCCGATCCCAAACGACCCATCTTCCACATCACCTCGGGCGTGAAAACACGCGCCTGCTTCTCGGCATCCGTCAACGCCGTATCCAAAACAACATTCTCGGCCGACCCGGCCCCCGACGGACCTGTCATCGTCCCGCAGCCGCTACACATCGCGGCGCCTAACATGATGGCTGTCATCAATTTCTTCATAAACTAAATTTTACTGTACTTTGAATTTGCAACCTCTTTCTTTGGCTACGAGCCGGAACTGCCGCTTTTTGGAAAAAGCGGCACCAAAAACTTTTGAGATAGCATACGCTACGCCTTAGGCATCCGCAAGCTAATGCTCTGGCCCGTTGCTTGGGGCCGGGTCTTTTGATGGGGCGCATGATGCAGTACATTACCTTTTGCGCCCCATCAAAGCCCGCCCCCAAAAGAAAGGACCCAAGGCTCTTGACTACGGCAGCCCATGGAATGCGTCAGCATTCCCGAAAGTTTTTTTGGTTCTTTTTGTTCACAAAAAGAACAGTACCCTCCCGTCACTAAAGCAGAGTATTCAAATAACAGTACATTTATTATTCTTTGGTCCAGATGCGTGTATTCATGTTGAGTTCTTCGACGATCGCGGTGAGTCCTCGGATGGCCGCCGTGTCGCATTCGACGCAGCGCCGCAACGATCGCCACAGTCCCATTTCGTAGTGGTTGTGCGAGGTTCTGCGAGCGATCATGATCCGCGAGCCGGTGAAGCTGATGCTCAGCTGCTCCGGATAGCGTTTCCAAAGGAGCATGATCCGCTCCATGAGGCTCGGAGTAAGGATGTACCGCGCCTCGACCTGGTCCGTCGAGCAGACCAAGAAAGCCTTCATCAACGCCTGGTTCTCGAGCGACACCCGTTGGCGACCCGCCAGCCACTTGGCACCCCAGAAGTTCGGCACCAGGGTGGTCTGTCCCCGGAAGTGTTTGTTGAAGTCGGCCTCGAAGAAGAAACCCCGGAAGATATCGACCCACGTACTCCGAGTACCGTTTTTGGTTTCGACCCTCCGTTCCTCCTGGGCATGGACCTCGGCGAAACGGAGCCACGTCCGACCGATCCGCCCACAGACCAAGTCCTCCGTCTTGTAGCGGTCGGGCCAACGCGAATACAGGCCGCTCGACATAAAGACATCCTCTTCGATTCCGTCGCTCGGATCGTAACGGCCTCGGGTACAAATCAGGTTCACGCACTGCGGAACGATATGGTTCTTGTAGTAGTAGGTGAGCGACTGCGAGTAAGAGGCGTAGGCAACCCCCAACATCACGACCCACACCACCGGCGCAATCCACCTTCCCCACCGCAGATCCTCGGGCAAAAAACGCCCGAGCAGGTAAAAGCCGATCCCGAGCACCGCACCGCCAATCAACGCCCACAGCCACCAGTTCCGCCGCAAGCGCCTCTGTTTCTCCGGAAACGCGCCGCAATGAACCTCCTGCGGCTCGCCGCCAGGCACCAACAACCCCACCCCGGCCGAGGCGTCCTCCTCCGCATCGGGATCGAAATCCTCATCCCTGTCCTCCTCGTCGAACAACTCGTCTTCCTGCTCCTCCACAGACGCCTCCCCGACCATCGAATCCGCCGCCCCCTGCTCCTGCTTCACCTCCACCTCGGAGGCGATCAAACGACCCTCGGCCGTGATCGACAACATCAACTTCGTCCGCTTCATATAATCTAATGTCTATACCTTCGCTTTCCCTCTTTGTGAACCGTGCGGAACTGTTCTTTTTCTGAAGAAAAAGAACCAAAAAGACTTTCAGCTAGCATACGCTACGCCTTAGGCATCCGCAGTCCTCAGGGCATGGGTGGGGTTCTTTTAGGCGCGCTTAATGCGAGCTAAAACTCATAGCGCGCCCAAAAAGAATTCCCACCCAAACACCGGGCTGACACGGCCAAAGCATCCCAGCGGGATGCGTGCTAAAGTTTCTTTGGTACTTTCTGTTCACAGAAAGTACAGTACCCTCCGGTCACTAAAGAACGTTAGTCGAATAGGTTTTTGACATTGGGTACCGCCCGCTCCTGTTCCGGGATATCGAGGATGATGCCCCGCTGGAAGTGGAACATCGACGCAACGAACGACGACGGGAAAGTCTCCTGCAAGATATTGAACTCGGTCACCAGCGCGTTGTAGGTCCGCCGCGCGGCGGCGATCTGCTCTTCCTGTTCGTTGAGCGTCCGCTGCAGGTGCATGAAGTGGGTGGTGGCTTTCAGATCCGGGTACTGCTCGGCCACAGCGTAGAAGTCCCGGATCCCGAGCAACGACTGGTTGGCGAATTGCTGTTTTTCGGGGTCCGACATCTCGTCGTAGGAGCGTTTCCCGTTCCGCATCTCGGTCACTTTAATCAAGGTCGAAGCCTCGTGTTCGGCATACTTCTTCACCGTCTCCACCAGGTTGGGCAGCAGGTCGAAACGCTGCTTGAGCACCACGTCGATCGTCCCGAACGCATTCCCGATCTCGTTCCGCAGCCGAATCAGCCGGTTGTAGATCGAGATCGGCCAAACAATGACGATCAGAAAAAGAATCCCCAATACAATTCCGAATACCATAAAAGATTTCCTCCCGTATGTCTATGTGTTTAAAAGTTTTCGTTTCGCCCGAGAACCTCGCACGGAGAGCCCCGCCACCCCTACTTCCCTACTTCAGGAACAGCAGTTCGCGGTACTTCGGCAAGGTCCACATCTCGTTGTCGACGATCAGTTCCAGCTGGTCGATATGATAACGGATCTCGTCCAGCAGCGGAGCCACCGTATCGTGATAAGCGATTGCCTTGGCGCGTTCGCCGCCGAGCCGGTTGGCCACCTTCCGGGCATTCACCAGGTCGTTGACCTGCGCCTGGATGGCCGAGATGTGGTCGTTGATCTGCTCGATCAGCTCGACATCGCGCTGCGACAGCGAATCAGCCCGCTGCTCGTCGCGGAAGATCTGGTGCACCTTGTAGACCTTGTCCAACAACAAGCTCTGGTAGCGCGAAGCCACCGGCAGAATATGGTTCATGGCCAAATCGCCCAACACCCGCGCCTCGATCTGCACTTTCTTGGTATAGGTCTCCCAGTCGACCTCCGTGCGGGCATGCAGTTCGACCTCGCTCAGCACCTCCATCGAGGTGAACAGGTCCACCGACTCCTGCGAGAGGAAGCGGTCGAAGATCAACGGCACACTGGTCTCCGTATCCAGCCCCCGCTGCGCCGCCTCGACTTTCCACTCCTCGCTGTAGCCGTTGCCGTCGAACCGGATCGGCCGACACTCCCGGATGTACTGTTTGAGGACCGTAAAGATCGCCTTTTCGATCGGCATGTGCGTGGCGGTCAGCTCGTCGATCTCCTTGCGGAAGCGGGTGAGCTGCCGGGCCACCGCCGTGTTGAGCACCGTCAACGCCCCGCCGCAGTTGGCCGACGAACCCACGGCCCGGAATTCGAACCGGTTGCCGGTGAAGGCGAACGGCGAGGTGCGGTTGCGGTCGGTGTTGTCCAACAGCAGTTCCGGAATATGAGCGATCCCGAGCCGGAAACCGGCCTTGTCGTCCACCTGGATAGCCTCTTCCGAGGTGCTGGCCTCCACCTTGTCCAACACGTCGTTGAGCTGCTGCCCGAGGAAGACCGAGATAATCGCCGGCGGAGCCTCGTTGGCCCCCAGCCGGTGAGCATTGGTGGCGCTGGCCACCGACGCTTTCAACAGCCCGTTGTACCGATACACGGCCATGATCGTATTCACCAGGAAGGTGATGAACAGCAGGTTATCCTTCGGCGTCCGTCCCGGCGAGAAGAGGTTCACTCCGGTATCGGTCCCCAGCGACCAGTTGTTGTGTTTCCCCGACCCGTTGATCCCCTTGAAAGGCTTTTCGTGCAACAAGCACCGAAAACAATGCTTCCGGGCGATGCGATGAATAACGCTCATCAAGAGCAGATTATGGTCATTGGCCAGGTTTGCCTCCTCGTAGATCGGAGCCAGCTCGAACTGATTGGGCGCCACCTCGTTATGCCGCGTCTTGACGGGTATGCCAAGCTTCAACAACTCGACATCCAGCTCCTTCATGAAAGCTTCGACCCGCGTCGGTATCGATCCGAAGTAATGGTCCTCGAGCTGCTGGTTTTTCGCGCTCTCGTGCCCCATCAGGGTCCGGCCGGTCAGCACCAGGTCCGGCCGCGCCGCCCAAAGCCCCTCGTCCACCAGGAAATACTCCTGTTCCCAGCCCAAGAAAGTAGTCACTTTTCTGACCCGCGGATCGAACAGCCGGCACACCGCCGTAGCCGCCTTATCCACCGCCACGATCGACTTCAGCAGCGGGGTCTTGAAGTCCAGCGCCTCGCCGGTATAGGAGATGAAGATGGTCGGAATACAGAGCGTGTTCCCCACCAAAAACGCCGGCGACGTAGGATCCCACGCCGAGTATCCCCTCGCCTCGAACGTGTTCCGGATACCGCCGTTCGGAAAACTCGACGCATCGGGCTCCTGCTGGATCAACAGCTTGCCCGAGAACTCCTCGATCAACCCTCCATGTCCGTCATGCTCCACAAAGGCGTCGTGCTTCTCGGCCGTACCCCCGTTCAGCGGCTGGAACCAATGGGTATAGTGCGTCGCCCCCATCTCCATGGCCCACTGTTTCATCCCGGCAGCCACCCCCATCGCCAGCTCGCGACTCAACGGCGAGCGGTTCTCCATCGTGTCCACCAACGCCTCGTACACGTTCTTGGGCAGGTACTTCCGCATCCGGTCCTGCGTGAAAACGTACATCCCGAAATATTCCGACGGCCGACGCGACGGCAACTGCACGTCGATGGCCTTGCGCCTGATCGCCTCGTCGACGACCTTGAATCTGAGTAATGACATGGTGACTCTGTGTGTATTGGTATTTTACTTCGTTGTTTCTATTCGCAATGGGCCCGGCCCCGGGGTGCCGCTCGGCACTCGAAAAGCTGGAGTTGGCTCGGAAAAACCCGCTGGCGCCGGCCGAAACGCCTTTGATTCTCTACAAACCGCGATCGTAGATCGCGCGAGTCGCCGCCACCCCAAGCGGCGCGAGGTGCCGCTCGGCACCCGAAAACTGGAGCTTGCTCCGCAAAACCAGCGGGCGGCAACTCGTCTTTCAAAAAACAATCATGGTCCGCGCGCCTGGGCGATTCATTCTATTTCGCCGAGTGCGAAATAGTTGAATCGCTCTTAAGGCGTGGCGCGCGGGTCGAGCTATCCCGACGAGCGGGAACTGCGCTCAAGCCGCGCAGGCTGCCTACTAAGGCCAAGAGAACCCCGGCAAAACACCCAACGGGTGCGCCGGGCGGGCGGTGCCTTCCGGCACTCGGTACTGGCCATTCGGGCGAGAAAACCTACTAAACTGACAGGCCAAAACTCGAAAACCGCACCGCAGAGACAGATCCCCATCAATTAATCATGGCTCCCTCACCCCGACTCGCCGACTGTTCCCCGTTGTCCTCGAGCTCCATCTCGCGCTGCAAAGCAACCATCTTAATCGCCGTAGCCGCAGCTTCGTCGCCCTTGTTTCCGAGTTTACCACCCGCCCGATCGAGTGCCTGTTGTTGGTTTTGGGTCGTCAGGACCCCGAAAGCGATCGGCATGTTCCAGCTGAGTTGCATCTGCTGGACCCCGCTCGTAACCCCCTGACAGACAAAGTCGAAGTGCCGGGTATCGCCCTGAATAACGCACCCCAGCACAATAACCGCATCGACATTGGTATACTCGGCAAAATATTGCGCCCCCATCGGGAGTTCGAAGGTTCCCGGCACCCATTTGACCTTTATTTTTTCCTCCGCACACCCTGCCGCCCGAAGCGTGGCCACCGCCCCGTCGAGCAACGCAGAGGTAATGGCATGGTTCCACTCCGCGACGACGATCCCGAAAGACATTTCCGCCGCCGAGGGCACAGGTCGGTCGAAGACCGAGAGGTTTTTCAGATTAGAAGCCATGAAATAGCGAATTAACTGTCATGTATAAAACGAAGCAAGCGCCGCCTCAGCCGCAAAGACCGAGGCCGCACTCGCCAAAATTCAAGCACACACTCCCCCACCCCGTACATACACCACCCCAAAGCCGCCCCACTCCCCGCAACACCCCTACAACTGCTGCTTCACCCGAGCGATAAACTTTTCGATATCCCGAGCCTGCATACTCCGCGGATAGTTATTCCCCACCGCTTCGTAAAATTCCAGCGCCCGCGCCCAGTTACCGAGTTTTTCGTTGACCATCCCGGCTTTTTTGAAGTACACCGGCGCCGTACCGATATTATCGCTGTACTCCGCCGCCCGCTGGTAATACTCGCCCCCCTCTTTCAAATCGCCGAGCTCCACATACGCATCCCCGATCAGCCCCAAATTCTGAGCCGCCAGAATCACCCCCGCCGCATTATCCCGCACCGCATCGTACTTTTTGAAAGCCTCGATCGCCTGCTGAAACTCGCCCAAGTGCAAGTAGCACAGCCCCGCATAATGCCACGCCAAATTCCCCTGCTCCGTATTTCCGTACTGTTCCGCCACAGTCAAAAATCCGTCGAACGACGCATTCCCGTTCAACGCCACCGCAAACGAATCCCGCGCAAAAAAGTCCTGCGCGCCGAACATCGCCGCCGATGCCTTCTCCGCCCGCGGCCCCAAGTAGAGATACTTATACGAAAAATATCCCCCGACCACCAACACAATCGCTCCCAAAAACATCAAAAGCGCCTTGCCGTTCCGTTCGATAAAGAGCTCGAAACGCCCCAACCCCTGTTCGATGATCTGTTCCGGATCCTGTTGCTGCTGTGCGTGTCCCGCTCTATTGTTCTCTGCCATAACTTCCTGTAAATTGCTTCGATTTTGAAATCCGACCACAAAAATAATCTTTTTTCCACACACGCGAAAACCTCACCCGTTTTTTCTCCTCATCCCAAACTCCTATCTTTGTCTCTCTGAATCACTCGTTCTTCTTCTTTTTAACCCTGATTTAACGACAGAAGGGTACTGTTCTTTTTAACTGCGTTTTCCTCGCTTTACCTCGGCCAAGTCCGCAATCGGTCTTTAGCGACGGGAGGGGACTGCCGCTTTTTGGAAAAAGCGGCACCAAAAACTTTTGAGACAGCATACGCTACGCCTTAGGCTCCGCAATCCTCAGGTTGTGGGTGGGGCGTTCGGCGAGCGCGTAAGGTAATCACTGCTTCATCGCGCCACGCCGGAAAGCCCCACCCAAACACAGGCTGACACGGCCAAAGCATCCCAGCGGGATGCGCTCGGAAGTTTTTCTGGTTCTCTTTGTTCACAAAGAGAACAGTTCCATACGGTTCACCAAACACGGTTCGCAAATTGCAGAAAGCAAAACGAGCGTAGCGCAATCAAAGAGAACAGTTCTATACTGTAGCCAAAACCATAGTCAAGAAGAGAAACGAAACACATAGATTAAGTAGGCAGCGATGTTTTTGGAACGGATTTCGATACTGAATTTCAAGAATATAGAGGAGGCTGAGTTGGAATTTTCGGCGAATGTGAATTGTTTGGTGGGGGACAATGGGGCCGGGAAGACCAATTTGGTGGATGCGGTTTGGTACCTGTCGATGAGCAAGAGTTCGGTGGGTCTGACCGACGGTCAGTCTGTGCGTCACGGCGAGGATTTTTTTCTGTTGGACGGTCGTTATTCGCTGAGCGAGGGGGAGCGGCGGGAGGCGGTGGTGTGCAGTTTCAAACGGGGCGGCGGGAAGGTCATCAAGCGCAATGGCAAGGAGTACGACCGGGTGACGGAACACATCGGTTTGTTGCCTATCGTGCTGGTTTCGCCGGCTGACACGGCCTTGATCCACGAGTCGGGGGACGAGCGGCGGCGGTTTTTGAATTCGTTTTTGTCGCAGACCGACCGCGAGTACCTGACCTCGATCGTGAAGTACAACCACCTGTTGCAGGAGCGTAACCGGCTGTTGAAGAGCGGGGCGGGGGCGGGGTTCGAGGAGATCCTGGAGGTGCTGGACATGCAGTTGGCCGAAGTCGGGACGCGGGTACACGCCAAGCGGGCCGAAATGATCGACCGGTTGGCACCGCGGGTGGCGGAGTACTATGCGATTCTGTCGTCGGATCGGGAGAAGGTCGAGGTGTCGTACCGTTCGGAGCTCACGGCGACCCCGTTCGCGGAGCTGCTGACGGCTTCCCGCGAGCGGGATCGGGTGTGCGGTTTCACGAATTGCGGGGTGCACCGCGACGACATGAAACTGGAGATCCTGGGGTTCCCGATCCGGAAATACGGGTCGCAGGGACAGCAGAAGTCGATGCTGCTGGCTTTGAAACTGGCCCAGTTCGACCTGATCCGGGAGGCGAAAGGGATTCGGCCGATCCTGTTGCTGGACGACGTCTTCGACAAGCTGGATATGGCCCGGGTCGAACAGTTGATCGGCGTGGTGTCTTCGGATCGGTTCGGGCAGATCTTCATCACGGACAGCAACAAGGTTCGGCTCGAAGGAATCCTCGCCAAACTGACCGAAAATTACAAACTTTTCGAGGTCAGCGGCGGAACGTTCCGCGCGCTGTAACTCCCCCCGATCCTGGCCCGGCAGGTCTGCCGAAGAGCCTGTTTGTTTTAGAAACCACCCTCTCAACCCCATGATGCAGAAAATCACCAACGAGGAGTTGGGTCGCCCCACTCCGGAGGCATTCGCCGCACAACCGAAACTGCCGCTGACCGTGGTATTGGACAACGTGCGGAGCGCGAACAATACGGGTGCGTTTTTTCGGACAGGCGACGCGTTCGGCATCGAGCGCCTGGTGCTGTGCGGGATTACGGGTACCCCGCCCTCGCGCGAGATTCACAAAAGCGCCCTGGGAGCCGAACTGACCGTGGCTTGGGAGTACGAGGCGGATAGCGTGGAGGCGGTCGAGCGGTTGCGCGAAGCGGGCTACACGGTACTGGCCGTGGAGCAGGTCCGTGGCGCCGTCTCGCTCGAGGAGCTCGACTTGGAGTCGTTCGGCGGACCGACCGCCCGATTCGCGCTGGTCTTCGGCAACGAGGTCGACGGGGTGAGGCAACCAGTCGTCGACCGGTGTCACGGAGCCATCGAGATCCCGCAGGTCGGCACCAAACATTCGTTGAACGTGGCCGTGAGCGGTGGGGTCGTTCTGTGGGAGTTTTTCAAACGCCTGCGCTGAGAATCTCGCAGGCCGGACACCCACAGGGTGGTTTGTTGGCCATTCGGGAATAGGGAGTCGCACGAGTGTCTTACTGGGGTTCTCTCCGCCTAATCTCGAACCGGGCCTGGCGGGCGAGAAAGTTCGGCCCGTCGCCCACCCTTGAGGCTGTGCAACCCCCCGGTTGGAGTGCCCAGCGGCACCGACAGGGCCGGCGACTCTAAGCGAGTCGCAACTTGCTCAGCAAATGTTTTCCGCCCCGAAACTCGGCCGGGATCTCCCCATGGCGGCCGACGCCACCCCCCTACGGACCGGACT
>CAJTNK010000057.1 GCA_910577885.1 uncultured Rikenella sp. | reverse complement strand
TGCTCGCGGTGAGCCGGCGATGCTGCGCATCGCTGGGGCCTACCGGCGGAGAAAACCCGACACCCCCCTACGCCAACGCCTTGTTCACCCCGTCGATATACGCCTCCACCGCCGCCCGGGTAATATCCGCATGAATCGCGAAGCCGTGCACCGCCACATTCCCGTAAACCAGCTGCATGTGCACCCGCCCCAGGTCGTTCGACCCCTTGGTCATCGCCTGGATCAGGAACTCCTGCAACGTGATTTTGTCCTTGATGATCGTCCGGATGGCATTGATCGAGGCATCGATCGGCCCGTTCCCCGTCGCGGTCGCCGTAACCTCGCTCCCCCCGATCCGCACCCGCACCGTCGCCGTCGGAACCAGCGTCCCCGAAAGCACCTGGAGATAAGCCAGTTCGATATGCCGATCCCGTTTCTCCGCACCGCCCACCAACGGCAAAAGATCCTCGTCCTGAATATTTTTGTTGTTGTCCGCCAATACCAAGAACTGTTCGTAAGCCCGTGCCAATTCATCCCCCTCGAGCAAATAGCCCATTTGTTCGAGGCGGTGTTTCAGCGCCGCCCGACCGCTGCGCGCCGTCAGCACGATCGAGTTATCGGCCAGCCCCACATCCTCCGGGTTCATGATTTCGTAACTTTCCCGGTTCTTGAGCACCCCGTCCTGGTGGATCCCCGAAGAGTGCGCAAAGGCATTCCGACCGACAATCGCCTTGTTGGCCTGCACCGGCATGTTCATCAAGCTGGAGACCATCCGGCTGGTGGTCGTAATCCGTTTCGTGTCGATGTCCGTATCGATGCCCAGCTCCCGGTGGCACCGGAGCGCCATCACCACCTCCTCCAAAGCCGTATTCCCGGCCCGTTCGCCGATCCCGTTGATCGTACACTCCACCTGCCGAGCCCCCGCCGCAATCCCAGCCAACGAATTGGCCGTCGCCATCCCCAGGTCATTGTGACAGTGGGTCGACAAAATGGCGTTGTGCACCCCGTCGACATGCTCTATCAGGTAAGCGATCTTGGCCGCATACTCCGCCGGCAGACAGTATCCCGTCGTGTCCGGAATGTTGACCACCGTAGCCCCCGCTTTAATAACCGCCTCGACCACCCGGGCCAAGTATTCGTTATCCGACCGCCCCGCATCCTCGGCATAGAATTCGACATCCTCCACAAACCGCTTGGCGAACTTCACCGCCGCCACGGCCCGTTCCAAGACCTCCTCCCGCGTAGAGTTGAACTTGTACCGGATATGTTCGTCCGACGTCCCGATCCCGGTGTGAATCCGCCCCCGTTTGGCATACTTCAAGGCATCGGCCGCCACTTCGATGTCGCGCTCCACCGCCCGCGTCAAGGCACAGATGGTCGGCTGATTGACCGCCCGCGAGATCTCGCGCACGGAGTTGAAATCCCCCGGACTCGACACCGGAAAACCGGCCTCGATCACATCCACACCCAGTAGTTCGAGCTGCCGCGCCACTTCGATCTTCTCGACCGTATTCAACTGACATCCGGGCACCTGTTCGCCATCCCGCAACGTGGTATCGAAAATATAGAGTTTGTCTGCCATCTTATGGATTTTCAATTTTTCAGCACGTAAAGCTACACACTCCTCCCTGACCCGCCACACCACCGTCCGGCAGAATCTACGACATCGAACCGAAAAATAAAACCGATTAAAACCTAATATTCAACTCTTTAAACCACAAAAACACCCAACACCTAACCGAAAATCCTCCGCCACGAAAGCCCCGCCTGCGCCGCTCCCCGCACGAAAAGAAAGATCAGAAAAGCCCCCCACAGCCCCGCATTCCCCCACCCCTGCCCCACCGAAAAGTAGAAGCCGAAGAACAGCGCCGTCGCCGCAAACATGGCGTTTCGCATCAAAGCCGTGGCAGTGATGCCGACCAGTATCCCGTCCAGCAAAAAAGCCAGGAAACTGCACACCGGCACCAGCACCGCCCAACCCGCATACCCCCGCGCCGCCTCCAGAATCACCGAGCTATCGGTAAAAAGCCCCAGGATTTCGCTCCCCGCCACCGCATAGAGGAGGGTAAAAAGCCCCGCCAGCACCGCCCCCCAGCCGAGCAAGCCCCGCACGGCACGTCGCAACAGCTGTCGATTCCCCGCCCCCCAGTACCGGCCGGCCAACGCCTCGCCGGCATAGGCAAAACCGTCCATCATGTAGGAAAAAAGCGTGAAGAGCTGCAACATCAACGTATTGACCGCCAGCAGCGTATCGCCCATCCGGGTCGACGCGGCGGTGAAGTAGGTGAAGACGGCCACCAAACAAACGGTCCGCAGGAAAATATCGCCGTTCACCCGGAAAAAACGCCTCATCACTCCCCACGACAACACACCGCTCTGCCGCAGAATCTCGCGTCCGAAAAACCGGCCGTAGTACTGGCCGACGATAACCACCGCCATCGCCACACCGCTCCACTGGGCCACCACCGTACCGAGCGCCACCCCCTCGATCCCCATCCCGAACCCGCGCACGGCCGCGAAACTGCAACCGATATTCATGACATTGATGCCGATCGAGATCCACATCGGGATCCGGGAGTTCTGCATCCCGATGAACCACCCGGTGAAAGCATAGAGCGACAGCGTAGCCGGTGCCGCCCACACCCTCACCCGAAAATAACGCCGCGCCGCCTCCTCGACCGCCTCGCTCCCCTCCATGATCCACAACGCCCCCTCGAGCAACGGCCGCTGAAAAATCCAAATCAGCCCGGCCACCGCCGCAGCCACACACACGCCCCGAACCAACACCCGAGCCGCCTCACGCAACTCCCGGGCCCCGTACGCCTGAGCCGTGAACCCGCTGGTCCCCATCCGCAGAAAACCGAAATTCCAGTACAGAAAATTGAACACCGCACCTCCCACCGCAATCCCTCCGATCAATGCGTCGTCCCCCAACCGACCCACGATCGCCAAATCAACCATCCCCAACAACGGCACCGTGATATTCGATACAATATTCGGTATCGCCAACGATAATATCTTCCGATTCATAACTCGAATAACTTCTTTTCGTAACCTGTCATTAACTACAAACAGAAACTGCCACTTTTTAACTTCGTTTTCCGCGCTTTACTTCGGTATAATGTGTAAACGGTCATTAGCGACGGGAGGGGACTGCCGCTTTTTGGAAAAAGCGGCACCAAAAACTTTTGAGATAGCGTACGCTACGCCTTAAGCTCCGCAAGCTAATGCTTTGAACCATTGATTGGGTCGGGGTTCTCCGGGGCGCAAAAGGTAATGTACTGCATTATGCGCCCCGAAAGAATCCCCGGCCCAAAGAAAAGGACTCAAGGCTCTTGACTACGGCAGCCCATGGAATGCGTTAGCATTCCCGAAAGTTTTTTTGGTTCTTTTTGTTCACAAAAAGAACAGTTCCATCCGGTCTCAAAACACGGTTTGCCAATTGCCGAAAGCAATACGAGCAAAGCAAAGGTAAAGAGAACAGTCCAGCCCGTAGCCAAAGACCGAGGTTACGATAAGGAAGTAATTTAGTTTCGGTTCGGGAGGAAGGAGTAGTTTTGGGAGTATTCGAGCATTTGTGCGGTGTAGTCCGTCGGGTATTCGATGCGGACGTCGGTGATGTTGCCCGCGTCGTCGAGCTGCGGGATGTAGACCGGGTTGACGAACCCGGAGTAGGGTGCAATGTTCAAGGCCGCGTAGCGTTCGAGGACCTCGGCATGGAGCTTTGGATCGACCTGGACGCCGTAGCGTTCGACCAGCTCGCGACCCGCCGCATAATCGCCCTCGGATTTGATCCGTTGGATTTCGCGCAGCAGTTCGCCGAACAAGCCTCTCAGTTTGTCGTAATCGTTCACCACGACATAGGTTTTGCCCCCCTCGGCGACGAATTCCACCACGCGATCCGCCCGGCCGCGTTCGTAAACCCAACCGGCAATCAGGGCCCGATTCCGCATATGGGCCTCTTCGATCGTCTTGCCCGGTTCGATCCGCGTGAGCTGCGTCATCAGGCCGTTCATCATGTAGTTGTTGTACTCGGCCCGGGCCACGTCGAGCGTCGGAATCACGCCCAGTTCGACCAGTTTCGGATCGTTCATGTAGTACAGCGCAAAGAGGTCGGCCCGCGCCTCTTCGAGCGTCGATCCGTAATTCTTGAGTTCGTCGCCGCGCACCCCTTCGGCCAGCTGCCCCGAAGCGTGTCCCAGGCACTCGTGGAGGTCGGTGTGGAGGTTGTTGCCGACCGTGCCCCACTGCGCCCGCAACGCGCGATCCTCGGGCCGCAGGATGAACTCCTCGGAGAAACCGTTCCCGGCCGCTGCCGCATCGTAAGCCGCCGTGATGTTGGCGATCGTCACCGACTTGGAGCCGTGGTCGCGCCGGATCCAGTCGGCATTCGGGAGGTTGATCCCGATCGGCGTGGCCGGATAGCAGTCGCCGCCCAGCATGGCCACCGTAATCACCTTGGCCGAGACTCCTTTGACCTCCGGTTTGCGGTACTGCGGATCGATCGGCGAGTGGTCCTCGAACCACTGCGCATTCTCGCCGATGATCTGCGTGGTCTTGGTGGCCTCCAGGTTTTTGAAGTTCACGGTCGACTCCCACGACGCCTTGTAGCCCAGCGGATCGCCGTAGTTCTCGATAAACCCGTTCACGTAGTCCACCCGCGACCGGGTATCCTGCACCCAAGCCACATTATAACGGTCGAAGAGCCGCAAATCCCCCGTCCGATAGTAGTCGATCAGCGTCCGCGTATAGGCCTCCTGCTCCGGCGTATCGGCCACCGCGGCGGCCCGTTCGAGCCACCGGACGATCTCGCGAATCGCCGCGCCGTACATCCCCTCGGCCGACCAAACGCGTTCCACGAGCCGACCGCTCTTATCTTTTATCAACTGGCTGTTCAGCCCGTACGAGATCGGCTGCCGATCCGTCGTATCCACCTGCGCCGCATAGAAAGCCTCCGCCTCACGCTGCGTAACCCCGTCGTAGTAGTTGCACGCCGAGGCGGACACCATATCCACTCCGGCCGTCTGATCCACCCGCTTCGGATAGAGCGTCGGGTCGAAAATAACCCGCTTCACGGTATCCAGCAGCGTTCCCCGGATATCTCCCAACTTGTCCGCAGGCGTCGCCGCAAGCAATGTGTCGAAATACCCCGCGCCGAACTCCGGACGGAACTTATCGCCCGAATAATGGTGGTGCACGCCATTGGCAAACCACACTTTCTTCAGATACTTCTCGAATGCCTGCCAATCCCGTGTCGTCTTATCCCCGGCGTAGGTCGTATAGATCGCCTCCAAGGTCCGACGAACCGCCAAATTATACTTGCAGTTCTGATCGTACAGTATGTCCCGACCGCACAACGCGGCCTGACTCAAATAATACACAAACGCTTTCTGACGCGGTGTCAAACTGTCGAAATCCGGCACCTGGTACCGCAACACATTGATATCGTCGAACCGGTCGACCTGCCACTCAAACGAACGCTCCGAACCGCTCCCCGATTCCCGTGAACAACCCATAAGCATCAACATTGTCGTCATTACTATTCCGGCTACCAAGCCGACTATCTCTTTCATTTTATCGTGTAATTTAATTAACCGTTCTATTTTCTGTAACCGTGCTTTGGCTACAGGCTGGAACTGCCGCTTTTTGGAAAAAGCGGCACCAAAAACTTTTGAGACAGCATACGCTACGCCTTAGGCTCCGCAGTCCTCAGGTTTATGGGTGGGGACGTTTGGCGCGGGCGCGCTAAGGTAATTTACGCATGACGCGCCGTGCCGAACGCCCCACCCAAAGCACCAGGCTGACACGGCCAAAGCATCCCGTAGGGATGCGTTCTAAAGTTTTTTTGGTTCTTTTTGTTCACAAAAAGAACAGTACCCTCCCGTTGCACAAAGACCGATTGCAAATAATAGAACGATTATTGATTCCAAATAAGTTTCGTCCCGAATCCGAGTGTATTGTCGGTATATTTGAGTCGGGAGAGGCTGAGGACCCAGAGGTCGCTGAGCATGGGTGCTGCGAACGGGAATCGTTTGAGGTAGCCCCGTTTGGCCTCCTCGAGCAGTTCCGGCGAGGAATCCGCCCGGCAGACAGAGCCGCAGAACTGGAGTCCCTGGAGCCGCCCGACGACCTTGGATTCGAGGACAATCGACCCGGCCACCCGGGGATTCGCGACCATGAAGGCCGCATGACGGGTGTCGGCCGGCGAGGTGAAGACGAACGCCCCCCCGGGGAAATCCCCTCCCGGAGCCATATAGGCGTAGAAGAGGTTGCAGCACCACGCCTCGCCCTCTTCCGCCTCGACCGCCGGCGAGAGGCCCGGCGAGGAGAGCGCCGAACCGACAGTGGCCAAGGTCATCACCCGGTGCCGCCCGATGAATCGCACGATCCGCGGATCCACAACGGCATGTTCCCCCGCCGCACATTCCACGGCCGCCCCCGATCGCCGATCGCTATTCTTTCCCGGTTCCCGCATAGCTATCTATTACTTTGCGCACGTCCCGCCTCATCTGCTCGAAAGCCGCCTTGTTGCCCGCCTTGATCGGTGTGCTGGGCTGCGAGGTGTTGTTGAGGGGATTGATGAATTTGCCGTTTTTCTTGAGTCGGTAGTCGAGGTGCGGCCCCGTCGACGCCCCGGTGTTCCCCGAGTAGGCGATCACCTGGCCCTGCGACACGTGCTGCCCCTGCTTCACCGTAAAGCGGCTCAGGTGCAGATAGGCCGACTCATACCCGTTCGGATGCTTGAGCCAGATCCGCTTCCCGCCCCCGAAACTGTCCCATCCGCACCGGGTAACCACCCCGCTGGCCACCGCCCGCACCGGCGTCCCGACCGGACAGGCATAGTCCACCCCGTTATGCTGCCGCCGGATACGCTTGATCGGGTGGATCCGCGAGCCGAACTTCGAAGTCACCCGCGCGTTGAAGCTCAGCGGAGCCATCAACACGGCCCGTTTCAAGCTCTCGCCCTTGTCGTTCCAGTAGCCCCAGTCGTTGTCCTGGTTGAACCGATAGGCCCAGTAGCTCCGCCCGGCATGAAGAAACTCCACGCCGTAAATAGTCCCGATCCCGATACTGGCCGTGTCGATGAACATCTCTTCGTACACCACCCGGAATTTGTCCCCCTTCTGCAAGGCGTAAAAGTCGATCGTGTACTCGAAAATCTTGGACATCCGCGTCGCCAAGTCCTCCGGCAGGTTGTTCTCCGCCATCGTAGCATAGAGCGAACTGTTGATCGTCCCCTCGGCATACCGCTCCTCGACGGTCACCTCCTTCTTGTCCACCCGCACATAAACGCTGTCGCACAGCCCGAACGTGACATAGTCGGTCTTGTTCCGCTCGTAAACCAGGTAGCACAAAGTCTGCGCACTGTCCGGCGTCAGGAAAGCCGTAAACGTATGCCCGGCCCGAATGTCCCGCGGCTCGAACCGCCCTTTCGAGAGGGCCAGCAGCCGGTTGACGACCGTGATATTCACGTTATAGCGTTGATTCAGGAGCCTGGAAAAAGTCTCTCCGCTTTCGATCTCGCCGCGTTCGACGGCGTAGTCGTCCACCGGCAGCCCGTAGATCTTACCTTGCGGCCTCAACACGATGGAGTCGAGCCGCGCGCAAGCCCCCAAATCAGCCGAGGTCTCGTAGAACCGGGCCGGCAGCGAATGGCCGCACCGCCGCACGCCGATCAGGATCCCGAGCACCAGTATCACGACCAACAGAGAGAGAAAAACCAGCATCAACGGATGCCGCCTGACCGACCGGCGGAAAAGACGGGCGTAATTTTGGGCTTGCTGTTGGTTTTTCTTCGAGTTCGGTCGTTCGGGTATCATCTTCGCGCGCGTGTATAGTAGTTCGGTGAATGTTGTTTGTATGTGGCGGCGCACCGCCGAAGGCCGGGGAAGATCATCGGAAAATCAGCACTCCCCCGCCGAGAAACAGATCATTTGGTTTTGAGGAGGTCGAACCCCTCGCCGAAAACGCCCATCACACTGGCCTGAGTGATAAAGGCCTTCGGATCGATCTCCTTGATGATGCGGTAGATGGCCGAAGCCTCGCCGCGTCGACAGATAATCAGGGTCACTTTCTGCGGTGCCTTGGAGTAAGCGCCCGTAGCATCGAGAATCGTCACCCCGCGATTCACATCGTGAATCACCCGGTCGGCAATCTCCTGGTAGCGGGCCGAGAAGACCATGATCTGGGCCGAAGCCTTGCTCCCGGACAAGACCCAGTCGATGGCCGTCCCGAGGGTGAACATGGTCACGTAGCCGTAGACCACGCTCCCCAAGTCCCACGACACGAAGTACGAACAGCCGACAATCACCACGTCCATCAAAATAATCAACTTCCCAAGACTAATATTCCGGTACTTGTTGATAATCATGGCCAGAATATCCGTCCCGCCGGACGATCCGCCGACCGAGAAACAGAGCCCTACCCCCGCCCCGGCAATCCCCCCGCCGAGAATAGCCGACAAGAACTTGTCCTCCTGCAGCCCCATGAGGTCCGGCGGCAAGGTCTCCTGCATGACATACAAGGCCAACGAATTGACCACAATCCCGTAAATGGTCTTGGCTCCGAATTTCGGCCCGAGGATCCAGAACCCCAAGGCCAGCAGTATGGCATTGAAAACCAAGTAGGTAACCCCCATCGGAATCCCCGTGAGGTAGAAGACGATGGCCCCGATCCCCCCTCCGCCTCCGCCGATCACCTCGGCCGGCAGCAGCAGCTCGGTCCACGCAAAAGAGTACATCATCAGACCGAGCGTCATAATCAAATACGCCCGCAGTTCATACCGGATGTTCCGCCAGTCGAGTTCGATTTTCTTTTTCATAGTCCGCGTAGGTAGTGTGTAGGTCGTCGATTAGCAAACCACGTTGATGATCTTGCCCGGCACCACGATGACTTTCTTGATGGCCTTTCCGTCGGTGTACCGGGCCGTCTGTTCATCCGCCTGAACGGCCGCCGTGATTTCGTCGGGCGTCATGGCGAGGTCGAAAGTCCGCTTGAAGCGGGTCTTGCCGTTGAACGACACCGGATACTCGAACGACGACTCGACCAGGTACCGCTCCTCGGCCACCGGATACGGCGCGTCGCACACCGACTCCTCGGCCGCATGCCCCAACGCTCCGTGCCACAGCTCCTCGGCCATGTGCGGCGCGAACGGTGCCACGAGCGCCACCAACGGCTCGAGTATTTTTCGCGACGTGGTCTTGAGGTCCGACAGCTCGTTCAGGCAGATCATAAAGGCGCTCACCGCCGTATTGAACGAGAAGTTCTCGATATCTTCCGCCACCTTTTTAATGGTCTTGTGCAGCACTTTGAGCTCCCGCTCGGTGGGCTCGGCCTCCGTCACTCCCTCGACCAGCCGCCACAACCGCCGCAGAAATTTATGCACGCCGTCGATCCCATTCGTATCCCAAGGTTTCGACTGCTCCAACGGACCGAGGAACATCTCGTACATCCGCAGCGTATCGGCCCCGTACGTCTCCACGATGTAGTCCGGATTGACCACGTTGTACATCGACTTGCTCATCTTCTCGACCGCCCAACCGCACACATACCGCCCGTCCGCCTCCAGCACGAACTCCGCATCGGCGAACTCCGGCCGCCAAGCCCGGAAAGCATCCAAGTCCAACACGTCGTTCTTCACGATATTGACATCCACATGGATCTCCTGCGTCTTATACCGGTCTTTCAGCCCGTACGAGACATAGGTATTCTTGTACCCTTCATCGAGCACCCGGTAGACGAAGTTCGACCGCCCCTGGATCATCCCTTGGTTGACCAGCTTCCGGAACGGCTCGTCCTCGCACACATACCCCAGGTCATACAAGAACTTGTTCCAAAACCGCGAATAAATCAAATGCCCCGTGGCATGTTCGATCCCCCCCACGTACAAATCCACGCTCCGCCAATATTCATTGGCCTCTTTGGAAACCAACGCGGTGTCGTTCTTCGGGTCCATATACCGCAGGTAGTAAGCGGATGACCCGGCAAACCCCGGCATGGTGCTGGTCTCATACCGCCACCCGTCAATCCTGGCCAGCGGCGGCCGTCCATCGGCCGTGGGCGTAAAGTTATCGGTCTGCGGCAACACGAGCGGCAGCTGCGCCTCCGGCACCAAGACAGGCACCCCCTCCTCAGTGTACGACACCGGGAACGGCTCGCCCCAATACCGCTGCCGACTGAAAATCGCATCCCGCAGCCGGTAATTGACCTTCTTATACCCCACACCTCGCTCTTCGATCGCTCGGAACATGGTCGGAATAGCCTCTTTCACATCCAAGCCCGTCAAAAAATCGGAGTTAATCAACCGCCCCTCCTTCGCATCGTAAGAGCCCTCCGAAACATCGCACTCGATGATCGGCACGATCGGCAGGTCAAAATGCCGGGCAAACGCCCAGTCGCGACTGTCATGCGCCGGTACGGCCATAATAGCCCCCGTCCCATACCCCGCCAGCACATAATCACTCACCCAAATCGGAATCTCGACCCCATTGAACGGGTTCACCGCATAAGCCCCCGTAAACACGCCGCTCACCCGCCGCGTATCGGCCATCCGCTCCCGCTCGCTGCGTTTCTTGGTCTCGGCAATATAAGCCTCCACCGCATCCCGCCGCTCGGGAGTCGTGATCTCCGCGATCATCGAATGCTCCGGCGCCAGCACCATGAACGTCACCCCGAACACCGTATCGGCCCGGGTGGTGAAAATCTCCAACAGCTTGGCATCAGGCCCCGTCGTCGCAAAACCCTTGATCGGGAAAAACATCGTCGCTCCTTCCGAGCGTCCGATCCAGTTCCGCTGAATCTCTTTCAGCGACTCGCTCCACTCCAGCCCGTCGAGCCCCGCCAACAGCCGCTCGGCATAAGCCGTCACCCGCAACAGCCACTGCCTCATCCGCTTCTGCTCCACCGGAAATCCCCCCCGCACCGACAGCCCGTCCTTCACCTCGTCATTGGCCAGCACCGTCCCCAACCCCTCGCACCAGTTCACCACCGTATCGGCCTGAAACGCCAGCCGGTAGTTCATCAACAGGTCCGAAAGCTCCTTCGGCGAGAGTTCGTTCCACTCCGGATGCTTCGCCACGAGCTCCCCGATCGGCCGGGCGCACTGCAACTCGGTATCATAATACGAGTCGTACATCTTCTCGAACGCCCACTGGGTCCACCGATAATAGCCCGGATCGCAAGTCCGCACCTCGCGGTCCCAGTCGAAGCTGAAACCGATCCGGTCCAACTGCTCCCTGTACCGCGCGACATTCTGCTCGGTGGTCACCGCCGGATGCTGCCCCGTCTGAATGGCATACTGCTCGGCCGGCAATCCGAATGCGTCGTAACCCATCGGATGCAACACGTTGAACCCCCGCTGCCGCTTGTACCGGCTGTAAATGTCCGACGCGATATACCCCAGCGGATGACCCACATGCAGCCCGGCCCCCGACGGGTAAGGGAACATATCCAGCACATAGTACTTGGGTCTGTTCGAATCGACCTCTACGCGGTAGGTCCCGGCCTCCGCCCACCGTTGTTGCCACTTCCGCTCAATCGCTCTGAAATCGTATTCCATCTTTTCGTATGTCGTATCGTTGTTTTGTATCTCGTTGTTCCCCGCCCGGTTGTTAGCCGGAGTAGAGCAACAACCGGCTTGCTTTCGCGGGCCGGCATAAAACCGTCGGGCCCCTACCCTCTCGGGGAGAATTTATCTCTTTCCTCTCCCCCGCTCAAGCCGCGGGGGCT
>CAJTNK010000056.1 GCA_910577885.1 uncultured Rikenella sp. | reverse complement strand
CCCGCGGCTTGAGCGGGGGAGAGGAAAGAGATTGATTCTCCCCGAGAGGGTTGGGCTCGACGGGGTGTGGGAGGCCAAACTGGCTGACCCGCTTTTTTGCCCGTCAGGGTGCCGCACGGCGGTAGTTGTCGAAGCAAATTCCAGCTTTCGTGTGCCGAGCGGCACCGGCCTTTCGCGGGGTGGCGGAGGCCATCATCGGGAGATCTCGGCCGAGTTTCGGGCGGAGAACATTTTCCGAATTTGTCGCGACTCTGCAAGTCGCCGGCCTTAGCGCCCAGGCCGCAAAGCGGCCTCGGGGGGGTGGGCGCAAGGCCGAACTTTCTTCGAGCAGGTTTTGTAGCCGGTTGGCAAACAGAGATATGCGCCTCGGAGCCGCCCGGGCATACGGAACGAGTCAAATACAGAACATGAAAATGAAACCGAAAAGAAACTATTTGTTGCTGGTCCTCAAGGGGATCGGTATGGGAGCGGCGGATGTGATTCCGGGGGTGTCGGGCGGTACGATCGCTTTCATTACGGGGATCTACGAAGAGCTTATCCGGTCGATCCGGTCGTTCGACCTGACGGCGGTGCGGATGTTGCTGCGGCTCGACTTGCGAGGTTTTTGGAAACATGTCAACGGAGGATTCCTTTTCTCCGTACTCGCCGGGATTGCCATCTCGATCTTCTCGCTCGCCAAGCTCATGAAATACCTGCTCGAGGAGCATCCGATCTTCGTTTGGTCGTTCTTCTTCGGACTGATTATCGCGTCGTCGTGGCTCGTGGCGCGCGAGGTGAAACGGTGGAACGTCGGAACCGTCGTCGCCCTGGTGGCGGGAGCGGCTGCGGCTTACCTCATCACGGTACTCAGCCCGGCGGCTACGCCGAATGCCTGGTGGTTCATTATGCTCTCGGGGGCGGTGGCGATCTGCGCGATGATTTTGCCCGGGATTTCGGGGGCTTTTATTCTGCTGCTGCTGGGCAAGTATGCCTATATCATCGGGGCGGTGTCGACGTTCGATCTGCCGGTGCTGCTCGTCTTTGCCGTGGGGGCGGTGGCCGGTATCATCAGCTTCTCGCACCTCTTGTCGTGGCTCCTGGCCAAGTACCACGGGGTGACGGTGGCCTTGCTCACGGGGTTCATGGTGGGGTCGCTCAATAAGATTTGGCCGTGGAAGGTGGTGCTCGAGACCTATTTGGATAGTCATGGCACGGTTCAGCCTCTGGTGGAGCGCAATATCCTGCCGGGGAGTTATTCGGCTTTGCATGACGGCGAACCGGCGTTGTTGGGGGGGGCGATTGCCTTGATGGCGGCCGGTCTGTTGTTGATTTGGGGGATCGAACGCGGGGCGGCGGTGTTGAAGCGGCGGCGGGAAAAGGCGGCGGTTAATCGGTAGGAAAACAAGGATGAAAAAATACGGATTGGTGGGGTTCCCGCTGGGGCACTCGTTCTCGGCGGGATACTTTGCAGAGCGGTTCGCGACCTTGGGCTTGCAGGACGAATGTCGCTACGAGAACTTCCCGGTGGAGCGTGTCGAAAATTTGCGGGAGGTGCTGCCGCCCGAGATTTGCGGTTTCAACGTCACGATACCCCACAAACAGCATATCCTGCCGCTCCTGGCCGAGATCGAACCGGAGGCTGCGGAGGTGGGGGCGGTGAATTGTGTGCGGGTGCTGCCGGATGGGGCGTTTCGGGGCTACAATACGGACGTCTACGGGTTTGAAATGTCGCTCCGGGGGATGCTTCGCGCTGTGACCGGCGGGGGAGAGGGTTTCGCTTCGTTGCGTGCGTTGGTCCTCGGGACGGGCGGCGCGGCGCAGGCGGTGCACTATGTGCTGCGAAAACTGGGGATCGAATTCTGGGAGGTCTCGCGGACGCCCGCGGCGCCCAACCGACTCTCCTACGACCGACTCACGCCGGAGATCGTGGCGGCCCATCGGCTGATTGTCAATACCACGCCGCTGGGGATGTCTCCGAACACGGAGGCGCGTCCCGACTTGCCCTACGAGGCGATCGGCGCGGGACATTTCCTCTTCGACCTGATCTACAACCCGGCAGAAACGGCATTCTTGCGTGCGGGGCGTCGTCGCGGGGCGTGGGTGAAGAGCGGCTTGGAGATGCTGGTCCTCCAGGCGGAACGAAGCTGGGAAATCTGGAACGACTCTCTCTAACTTCGCTTCCCTCGCTTTACCTCAGTAAAGTTCGCAAACGTTCTTTGTGCTGGAGGGTACTGCCGCTTTTTGGAAAAAGCGGCACCAAAAACTTTTGAGATAGCGTACGCTACGCCTTAGGCTCCGCAATCTAATGCTTTGGCCCACTTTGTTGGGGTCGGGCTTTGATGGGGCGCATGATGCAGTACGTAACCTTTGCGCCCCATCAAAAGACCCGGCCCCAAAAGAAAGGACTCAAGGCTCTTGACTACGGCAGCCCATGGAATGCGACAGCATTCCCGAAAGTTTTTTTTGGTTCTTTTTGTTCACAAAAAGAACAGTTCTATCCCGTAGCCAATGACGGTTTGCAAATTGCCGAAGCAGCGGAGGAAACCGGAGATAGGAAGGGGGCAGTTTCAGATTACTGGGCGACAAATACGTAGGTGATCGTTCCCCGCTGTCGATCCGGCGCACTGGCATCCGCATTGAACGACGAGGCCAAGGCCGCCTGGACCGCCCGTTGGGCGATGCACTCCCCTTGTGAAGCCCGTTCGACCGTCGCATTCGTCACCTCTCCGTTTCGGTTCACCGTGATCGCCACCACCACCGTCCCGCCTTCGCGACACTGGTAGGCCGGTACGTGCAGGTAAGCGGCCGTTCGTCCCGCCAGGTCGTACGACACCGTCACGTTCCCTTGCACCTTGGTCGTTCCTCCGCCGCTCTGTTGCGATGTGAGGTGCTGCGGTCGGTTGGAGGTCGATTTCGGCATCCGGTGGCGGCGCACCATCTCCGCCACCTCGTCCATCCCCGCCCGAAAGGCCTGTCCGTTGGCCGCCACCTCGCGCTGAACCCGCTCCGCCTCCTCCATCAGCTGGTCGGTCTTTGTTCCGCGGTCGTCTTTGAGTGAGGCATCCGTCTTCGCATTCGCGTTCGAACGGCGGTTCGCCACCCGCTCGTACTGTCCCGGGTCGATCCGTTCGACCGGTTTCGGTTTCTCCTCTTCCTCGGGTTTGGGCGGTTCGGGTTCGTTCGGGTCGACCAGGTCGATATACATGGTCGCGGTCGTGTTTTCGTGGATCACGATTTTATAGGAGACGAAGAGGATCGCCCCGATCAGATAGAGCACCACCGTCACCAACAATCCCACGCGGTGGCGATAGACCCAGTCTCCGGCATCCCCGCGCCTGCGTCGGTTGTCGAACGGCAGCGGGATGCGGTCCGGCCTCCGTCCGGCGGCGATCGGTCGGTCGGGCCGCGCGGCTCTGTTGCCCGGAGCTGTTTTCTGTCGGTTGCCCGGGGGAAACGGTGTCCTGGGCGTGCGAATCGGTTTTTGTTCGGGAGTTGCCATTTCGGGGACAAAGATAATCATTCTCGGTGACCGAATCCCACCTCGGGGCGGGTAACGTTATGAAATCTCGATTTATTGTTTAACTTTGCCCCCAAAACAGACTACTCAGTTATGACCGAAAAACAGCAAACGCTCGGCGGCGAAGCGACTTTCAGCGGCAAGGGGCTGCACACGGGGGCGACGGTTCGCCTGACGATCCGGCCGGCCGAGGCGGGAACCGGAATACGGTTCTGTCGTACGGACTTGGACGGGGCGCCGGTGATCGACGCCGTGGCGGAAAATGTGGCGCAGACTTCGCGGAGCACGTTGCTGAAGAAGGGGGAGGCGACTGTCTCGACGGTCGAACACCTGATGGCGGCGCTGTGGGGATGCGGGGTGGACAATGCGCTGGTGGAGGTGGACGGCGGCGAGGTGCCGATTGCGGATGGGTCGGCGATGCCGTGGGTCGAGCTGATTCGCCGGGCCGGGGTGGTCGAACAGGAGGCTGAACGCAAGTACTACGATATTACGGAAAAGACGACTTTTGTGTCGGAGGAGGGGGGAAGCGAGATCGTGGCTTACCCGGACGACGCTTTTTCGGCGGTGGTCAATGTCGACTTCGAGTCGGCGGTGGTGGGGAAACAGTACGCCACTTTCGCGCCGGAGGCGGGCGACGACTTTTCGAAGGGGGTGGCGCCGTGTCGGACGTTCGTGTTTTTGCACGAGGTCGAACCGCTGATTCAGAATAACCTGATTAAGGGCGGGGATTTGGATAACGCGATCGTGATCGTCGAGCGGCCGGTGGCGGCGGAGCAGGCGGCGCAGATCGGTAAACTGTTCGGGAGAGAGGGGATCTCGGCCGATCGGCAGGGGTACTTGAACAACCTGGAGCTCAATTTCGACAACGAGATCGCGCGGCATAAGCTGTTGGACTTGCTGGGCGATCTGGCGCTGGTGGGGGTGCGGATCCGGGGGCGGATTTTCGCCACGCGGCCGGGGCATAAGACCAATACGGAGTTCGCGAAGTTGTTGCGGAAGCATATCAAACGGGATGCGGATCGGCCTACGTTCAAGTACGATCCGAATGCGGAGCCGATCTACGATATCAATCGGATCAAGGCGACGTTGCCGCATCGTCCTCCGTTCTTGCTGGTGGACAAGATTATCCACATCACGGACGATGAAGTGGTGGGGATCAAGAATGTGACGATGAACGAACCGTTCTTCGTGGGGCACTTTCCTGACGAGCCGGTGATGCCGGGGGTGCTGCAGGTGGAGGCGATGGCGCAGTGCGGGGGGATTCTGGCGTTGAGTACGGTGCCGGATCCGGAGAATTACTCCACGTACTTCATGACGATCGACGGGGTGAAGTACCGGCATAAGGTGGTGCCGGGGGATACGCTCCAGTTCGAGCTGCGGCTGGCGGAGCCGATCCGGCGGGGGATCGTGAAGATGGATGCGCGGGCGTATATCGGGAATACGCTGGCTACGGAGGCGAAGCTCATGGCGATGATTGCGAAGAACAAGTAATGCGGGTTGATGGTCGGTGGCGGGGGGCTTGCGCTCGTTTGCTTCGATCCGGTGCTCCGGCTGCTTTCGACGATTTTTTTCAGACTTTCAGAACAGGTATATGATACATCCTTTGGCCTACGTCCACCCGGACGCTAAATTGGGCGAAAACGTGACGGTGGAGCCGTTCGCATACGTTGCCGGGAAGGTGACCGTTGGCGACGGGACTTGGATCGGGCCGCATGCGGTGGTGAACGACGGGGCGATTATCGGTCGCGACTGCCGGATTTTCAGCGGCGCGGTGATTGCGGGGATTCCGCAGGACCTCAAGTTTCGGGGCGAGGAGACCACGGCGGTGATCGGCGATCGGACGATGGTGCGGGAGTGTGCCACGATCAACCGCGGGACCGCGGCCAGGGGGGAAACGACGGTGGGGAGCGATACGCTCATTATGGCGTATGCCCATGTGGGGCACGATTGTGTGGTGGGGGATCATTGTATCTTGGTGAACAACGTGTCGTTGGCGGGGGAGGTGGAACTCGGCGACTGGGCGATTCTCGGGGGGCATACGGCGGTGCATCAGTTCTGCCGCGTCGGGAAACATGCCATGACCAGCGGCGGGACGATGGTGGGGAAGGATATTCCGCCGTATATCAAGGTGGCGCACAACCCGGCGTCGTACGTGGGGATCAACTCGGTGGGGCTCAGGCGGAGAGGGTTTAGCAGTGAGCAGATCAATGAAATTATGGACGTCTGCCGCATTATGTTCCAGAGCGGTTTTTCATATGGGAAAGGGTGTGAGATGCTGGCGGAACGGATGTCGGAGTCGGTGTTTGCGCAGGAGATGAGGGAGTTTTTTGCGGGGTCGAAGCGGGGGGCCATCAAGCCGTACCAAAGCAGAACGAAAGATCAGGACGAAGAGTAGGTTTTGCCATCGGGCGGTTAACCAAAAAGAGGGGATTTGTGGAGTTTCCTGTTGCGGAATTTGCATAACTGCGCAAGATTGTCTATATTTGCACCATGACGAACCTCAATTCGTCATCGAGGGCTTCAGAAACGGGGGTGATTACCTCCGTTTCCTGTTTTTTAACGGTCATATTACAAAACTCGTTCTTTTGCAATCGGATGGAACCGTACCTTTTACCTGCATTTACCTCGCCCTGTCTCGGTATAATATGCAATCGGTTTTTAGCGACCGGAGGGTACTGTCCCTTTCTTGAAAGAAAGGGACCCAAAGAACTTTCAGCTAGCATACGCTACGCCTTAGGCTCCGCAGTCCTCAGGTTGTGGGTGGGGGCGTTCGGCGAGGCGCGTAAGGTAACTACAGCCTAATCGCGCCCCCGCCAAACGTCCCCACCCAAACACCGGGCTGACACGGCCAAAGCATCCCAGCGGGATGCGTTCTAAAGTTTTTCTGGTTCTCTTTGTTCACAAAGAGAACAGTTCCATACAGTAACACGGTTTGCAAATTACACGAAAGCAAAACGAGAGAAGCGAAAGTAATAAAGAACAGTTCCGGCTCGTAGCCAAAGAACGTGTTTATGAAAAATTATGGATACTAAAGAGTTGGTTCGGGAGGTGGTTTTTGGAGTGGTGGAGGGTGAGGGGGCGTCGTGGGCGGAGCGGGGCTTTTTCGTCGTCGACCTTGCCTGTCGCGAAAACAGTGCGGGGGAAATCGACGAAATTACCGTGACGATGGATTGCGACGGGATGGATGGTGAAGGTCGGATGCGGGGGGTAGGGATCGATGATTGTGCGGCGTTGAGCCGGGAGATTTCGGAGCGGTTGGAGGCGGAATACGGAGAAGAGTGGGATGCTCAGCTCACCGTCATGTCGGCCGGGCTGGGTCAGCCGCTGCGGTTGGGGAGGCAGTATCAGAAACTGATGCGGCGGGCGTTGGAGCGGGATGTGCTGCCACGGGTGGATGTCCTGTTCCGGGACGGGCGGAAGTTGACGGGCGTGGTGCTGTGCGGGATCGGCTATGATACCTCTGACGGCGGGACGGATACGCCGTCGGCGATCGAGGTGGCTTATACGGTGAAGGAGCTGCTGCCGGGGAAGAAACGGAAAACCGACGTCGAACGGCGCGAACGGATTGTGCTGGCGGATACGAAGGGGGTGAGCGAGTATATCGACTTCAAGTAAGGATCAAGAATTCAAAAAAACAACCAAAATATCCCGCCCGGATTGCGGTGGGGAGGCACAGACTGAAAGAGCGATGGAAACAATAAACCTGATTAACACGTTTGCCGAGTTCAAGGAACTGAAGAATATCGACCGGGCCACGATGGTGGGAGTGCTGGAGGATGTCTTCCGGAACATGCTGGTGAAGACTTACGGTTCGGACGAGAATTTCGACATCATTATCAATACCGAGAGCGGAGACTTCGAGATTTGGCGCAATCGGCTGGTGATGGAGGATGGCGACGTGCTGGACGAGAATACGCAGATCAGCTTGAGCGATGCGCGGAAGATCGACCCGACGTACGAGGTGGGCGAAGAGGTGGCTACGGAGGTGAAGTTCTCGGACTTCGGTCGGCGGAGCGTGTTGGCGATCCGGCAGAATCTGGCGTCGCGGATCACGGACTTGGAGAAGGCCAATTTGTTCCAGAAGTATACGGAGCGGGTCGGCGAGATTATCACCGGCGAGGTGTACCAGGTTTGGAAACGGGAGATCCTGGTGCTCGATGACGAGGATAATGAACTGCTGCTGCCCAAGGCGGAGCAGATCCCGAGCGACTTCTTCCGGAAGGGGGATACGATTCGGGCCATTGTGTCGAAAGTAGAGATGATTAATAATAGTCCGAAGATTATTCTGTCGCGGACGGCTCCGGAGTTCTTGGAACGGCTTTTCGAGCTGGAGGTGCCGGAGATTTTCGACGGGCTGATTACGATCAAGAAGATCGTCCGGATTCCGGGGGAGAGGGCTAAGGTGGCTGTTGAGTCGTACGACGAACGGATCGACCCGGTGGGAGCTTGTGTCGGGGTCAAGGGATCGCGGATCTATGGGATCGTCAAGGAACTCAAGAACGAAAATATCGACGTGGTCAACTATACGGCCAATCCGAACTTGATGATCCAACGGGCGTTGAACCCGGCCAAGGTGCTCTCGATCGACATCGACGAGGCGAACAAACGCGCCGAAGTGCACTTGAAACCGAGCGAAATCTCGCTCGCGATCGGGAAAGGGGGGCTGAATATCCGGTTGGCCAGTATGCTGACGGGGTATGAGATCGATGTTTATCGCGAAACCAACGAGGAGGATGAAGAGGATGTCGCTTTGGCCGAATTTACGGACGAAATCGAACCGTGGATCATCGACCAATTCAAGAAAATCGGACTGGATACGGCCAAACGGGTCTTGGCGCAAGGGGCTGAGGAGCTGGCGCGGCGCACCGACCTGGAGATGGAGACCATTCAAGAGGTGCTCCGGATCTTGCGTTCGGAGTTCGAGTAGAGGGGGCGGAAGAGGGGAGCTTCCTTTTTAAGGCGGCCGGGCCGACAAGCCGGCGAACGGGGTTAACAAATCGAGGATAAGGTAGATTACATGGCAGCAGAGAAACAAACCAAAGTCAGATTGAGCGTAGTGGCCCGCGAGCATAACGTGGGGCTGGGGACCGTCGTTGAGTTCCTGGAGAAGAAAGGGTTCAAGGTGGACCACGGGCCGAGTACGATTCTCGATCCGGCAGCGGTGGAGTTGGTGCGGAAGGAGTTCGGCGGGAAGAGCGTCGAGAAAATTAATATCCGGGAGCGGATCAAGCCGGTGAAGGAGAGTGTGTCGTTGCGCGACAACGAGCCGGCGGAGGTGGCGAAACCGGATGCTAAGCCGGAGGCGCCGAAAGCAGCGGAGTCGGCAGACTCGTCGAAGGCGGTGTTCTCGACTCCGGTCGAGACGCTGAGCGGTCCGAAGGTGGTCGGGAAACTCGATTTGGAGGGTCCGAAGAAGCCGAAGAAGGCGGACCAGCCCAAAGTGGCGGAGCCGACCGTGGAACAACCGAAGCCGGTCGAGCAGCCGCAGAAGAAAGCGGAGCAGCCGAAGGTGGCGGTAGAGCAACCGAAACCGACCGAACAACCGCAGAAGAAAACGGAGCAGCCGAAAGCGGCGGCGGAACAGCCCAAGGCGGTGGAACCGGCGAAGGCGACCGAACACTCCAAGAGTGCTGCGACAGCGGTACAACCCAAGGCGGCGGAACAGCCCAAGAAGGCCGAACCGGAGATCTTTCGGGCCAATGACGAGGCGAATCGCCTGGCCGGTCCGAAGATCGTCGGGAAGATCGACCTGCCGACCACTTATGAGCGGGGGCGTGGCGGCGAGCGCGGCAAACGGAACCGGATCAAGAAAGGGAAAGTGGATGTGGCCAATACGCCGGGAACGTCGCGTCCGGCGACCGCTTACGGCCCCGGGGCGAATAATAACCGGGGCGGGAATAACGGTGGCGGTTTTGGTGGTGGCGGGCGTTTCGGGGGGAATAACGGCGGCGGCTTTGGCGGCGGACGTAATAGAGGGGGTGGGCGTGGCCCGAAACCGGTCGTGCGGCAGGAGGTGAGCGACGAAGAGGTACAGAAGCAGATCAAAGAGACCTTGGCGCGGTTGACCACCAAGGGGAAGGGGAGCAAGAGCGCGAAATATCGGCGCGATAAGCGGGAGGCCATTCATGGGCGGATGGCCGAGGAGATGCAGCAGCAGGAACGCGAAAAGTCCATCTTGAAGGTGACGGAATTCGTGACCGTGAGCGAGTTGGCCACGATGATGGACGTTTCGGTGACGGAGGTCATTACGGCTTGTATGAACCTCGGGCTGATGGTGTCGATCAACCAGCGGCTGGATGCCGAAGCGTTGGTGATTGTGGCCGAAGAGTTCGGGTATAAGGTGGAATTCGTGACGGTGGACATTCAGGAGGCCATTGTCGAAGAGGAGGACCGGCCGGAGGACCTGTTGCCGCGGCCGCCGATCGTGACGGTGATGGGGCATGTCGACCATGGGAAGACTTCGCTCTTGGACTACATTCGGAAAACCAACGTCATCGAGGGGGAAGCCGGGGGGATTACGCAGCATATCGGGGCGTATAGCGTGAAGATGGAAGACGGTCGGCGCATTACGTTCCTCGATACGCCGGGGCACGAGGCCTTTACGGCCATGCGGGCCCGGGGGGCGAAGGTGACGGACGTGGCGATCATTATTATTGCGGCGGACGATAGTGTGATGCCGCAGACGGTGGAGGCGATCAACCACGCTCAGGCGGCGGGGGTGCCGATCGTGTTCGCGATCAACAAGATCGACAAACCGTCGGCCAATCCGGAGAAGATCAAAGAGGAGCTCGCCAATATGAACTACCTGGTCGAAGAGTGGGGCGGGAAGTACCAGTCTCAGGACGTGGCGGCGAAGAAGGGGTTGAACGTCGACAAGCTGTTGGAGAAGGTGTTGTTGGAAGCCGAGATTTTGGACCTGAAAGCCAATCCGAACAAGCATGCGACGGGGACGGTGGTCGAATCGTCGCTGGATAAGGGACGGGGGTATGTGGCGACGGTTTTGGTGAGCGCCGGGACGTTGCGTGTGGGGGATGTGATGCTATCGGGGACTTATTCGGGGCGTGTGAAAGCGATGTTCAACGAACGGGGGCAGAAAGTGACCGAGGCGGGGCCGTCGACCCCGGTGTTGGTGCTGGGGCTCAACGGGGCGCCGCAGGCGGGCGACAATTTCAACGTCATGGACGACGACAAGTCGGCGCGTGAGATTGCCAACAAACGCGAGCAGTTGCAGCGGATGCAGGGGCTCAGGACGCAGAAGCATATTACGTTGGACGAGATCGGACGACGGATTGCGGTGGGGAACTTCAAGGAGTTGAACGTGATTATCAAGGGGGACGTGGACGGTTCGATCGAGGCGTTGACCGACTCGCTGGTGAAGCTCTCGACGGAAGAGGTGCAGGTGAATGTGATTCACAAGGCGGTGGGGCCGATTTCGGAGAGCGATATTCTGCTGGCAGCGGCTTCGAATGCGGTGATTGTCGGGTTCCAGGTGCGTCCGTCGGCGTCGGCGCGGAAGTTGGCCGAGAAGGAGGAGATCGAGATACGTCTCTACTCGATTATTTACGATGCCATCAACGAGATCAAGGATGCGATCGAGGGGATGTTGGCGCCGGAGACCCGGGAAGAGATCGTATGTTCGGTGGAGGTGATGGAGGTCTTCAAGATCACGCGTGTGGGGACGGTGGCCGGTTGTTTGGTGCGCGAGGGGAAGATCACGCGGAATACGCTGGTGCGGGTGATTCGCGACGGGATCGTGGTTTATACCGGGAAACTCGGGTCGCTCAAGCGTTTCAAGGACGATGTGAAGGAGGTCGGACCGAACATGGAGTGCGGTTTGAACATCGAAAACTACAACGACATCAAGGTGGGGGATATTGTCGAGGGGTACGAGCAGGTGGAAGTGGCCAGGAAGTTGTCATAGGGTTGGTCGGATTGCGGGGGATGATTTTTGGGGGCGAGTCAGGCGGTTGTTGCCGCTTGACTCGTCTTTTTTGATGGGGGAGGGGTGTTTATGGTTTTTTTGCCCGGGGGGCTTCCCTGCCGAATGGTCCATGCGATGCGGTTTTGGTGGTGTTTTCTCTCCCGTCAGGGTGCCGCTCGGGTGCCGCTCGGCACTCGAGGGCTGGGTTTTTCGTGGCAAATTTCTCGTCCGTCAGGCCAATAAGACGCCCTATGGGCGCGCCTGCGCGGCGGACGCGTTCGCGTCACGGCGCGAGCCTTTGTTAGGGTAGACACAGCCCGGTTCGAGCGCCGAGCGGCAC
>CAJTNK010000055.1 GCA_910577885.1 uncultured Rikenella sp. | reverse complement strand
TCTATTTTGCAATTAGCAAAATAGTTGAATCGCTCCTAAGGCGTGGCGCGCGGGGTTTGAAAGAACTGCGCTCAGGCCGCGCAGGCCGCCCTTACGCCGGGCAGGCGGTGCCGCTCGGCACTCGAACCGGGCTGTGTCTACCCTAAAGGCCTGCGGGTGAGAAACCCAACAAGCCGGCGAAAAAACTGGTAACCCAACCACTCCCCCTATAAAAAAGTCGGGCTCCGCATCTTGTTGAAGATGCAGGGCCCGACCGGCTTATTTCAAATCGGAAAACGAAGGCTATTCCGTCAATCCCAACGCCGCTGCATCGGCCGACGTAAAGGCATAGCGTTGTCCGTTGCTCTTGTTCCACGCGCCGCGGGTGAAGTCCGGAACCGCCACCGGCGCACTGCCGTTTTCGATCGAAAGTTCCGACAGCCCCGTCAGACACGACATCTCCGCCGCATCATAAACGTCCATGTCCAGCGGCAAACCGTTCCGCAGGCAGTAGATCAACCGATAGTCCATCACGAAGTCCATCCCGCCATGCCCGCCGACCTCCTGAGCCAAGGCACCCACCTGGCGAATCACCGGGTGGCGGTAGTCTTCCATCAAACGGTCGAACGTCTCGCGCGGCACATAGCTATGCCCACTGAGGTTCTGATAATCAAACCCCTGCACCGCCTCGTTGTCCGCCTCCAGGGCGATCCCCGTGCTCGGCCACTTCTGTGCAAAACCCTTCGTACCGCTCACCTGATGGATCCGGCTGTACGGACGCGGACTCGTCACGTCGTGCTGCACCATCATCGTCTTTCCGTTTTCGGTCCGGATCAGCGTCGTCGTGTGGTCGCCCATCCGATACGGCGTCTTGGCGTAAGTCGACGTGTCGCCGAACTTCTTCCGGGCATACTCCGTCATCCCGAACTGGTCGGTGTTCATCGAAACCAGCGTTTTCATCCGGTCCCCGCGGTGAATCCCCAGGATCTGCGCAATCGGCCCCAGCCCGTGGGTCGGATAGATGTCTCCCGTCCGACGGGTATTCTGCTTCAGCCGCCACATATCCGCATAGTGCCCCGGTTCACCCTCTTCGGCGAAGTTCATCGAACGCAGGTCGTGCAGATAAGCCCCTTCGGTATGGATCACCTCGCCGAACAACCCCTTTTGGGCCATGTTCAGCGTCGCCATCTCGAAGTTGTCGTAGACGCAGTTTTCGAGCATCATACAGTGTTTGCGGGTTTTCTCGGCCGTGTTGACCAGTTCCCAGCACTCGTCGACGGACATCGCCGCCGGCACCTCGATCGCGACATGCTTGCCGTCTTTCATTGCCTGAACGGCGATCGGCGTATGCCAGTCCCAGCCCGTACAAACATAGACAAGATCTATGTCCGGCCGGGCCACCATCTGCCGCCAAGCGGCCGTGTCGCCGAAGTACTCCTGCGCCGGCGCAAGCCCCTGTTCCTGCAACATCCGGTTCGAAGCCTTCACACGATCCTCCAGCACGTCGCACAAGGCCACGATCTTCACCCCCGGAATATGGGTAAACCGCCGCACGGCATCTCCCCCGCGCATCCCCAGCCCGACGAATGCCACCCGAACGGTGTCCATCGGTTCGGCCGTGAGGCCGAGTACGTCGCTCTGTCCCGCCTCGCGTGCCGGGACGGGCAATTCGATCGTTTTGCCGTTGCCCCCGCTCGCCCCGGTCGACGAACCGCAGCTCTGTCCCAAAGCCGCAACCACCGCCACGGCCAGCAGAGAGCCGACTATCTGTCTGATTTTCATTTTAGTATAAGAAAGTTTGGATGATTAGTTCTTGCACACGTCGCTCAGCTCGCCGAACAGCGCTTCGATCCCTTCGACCATCTCGCGCCGGATTTGCGCATAGTGTTTCCGCACGAGCGACGCATTATGCGGCTCGGCCGGATGGTTGATCCGTTTCCAGAGTGCGGCGTCGAGTTCGGCGGCCTTGGCGATGATCTCGAAAATCGCGTCGCGTTTTTCGGCCGGCTGGAAACACAGAGCCACATAAGCGTCCGAAACCACTGCTTTCACCAGGTAGATCAGGTCTTTCTTCAGGTTGCGAATGTTTGCCATAAGTATGGATGTTGAATTTGTGTTGTAAAACAACAAAGTTAGCGTTTCCGCTCCAACATTCCAAGCGTTTCGCCCGAATCTCTCGGCCCCGCGCCCGACGAACCCGCCGCCGAGGCATCTCCCGCCGGCAGCGTATCCAACGGCAACTCCACCGTAAAAGTCGTTCCCACGCCCAAGATCGTGTCGAAGGTGATCGTTCCGCCGAGCAGCTCGACGATCTTGCGCGAGAGCGCCAGTCCGAGACCGCTGCCGCTGCTTTTGGTGGTGAAGTTCGGCACGAAGATCTTGTCGCGGATCTCCTCCGGAATCCCCGGCCCGCTGTCCACGAAACGCACCTGCACCCGATTCTCGATCCGTCGGAGCTCGATGTCGATCGTGCCGCTCCGCTGAGCCGCCATCGCCTGAACGGCGTTCTGACAGATGTTGACGAACACCCGCGTGAGGTGGTCCGGATCGGCCACGACCCATACCGCCGGCAACGCCTCGGCCACTTCCGCCCCGTCGGCAGCCACCTCCCGGCCGTCGATCCGCAGCCGGATCCCGATCCGCTCGTCCCCCGCATAGAGCCGAGACACGTGGCACACCAACCGCACCAGGTCGATCCGCTCCGGATGGCCCTCGCCCAGCTTGGCAAAGTCCGAAAACTCGCTCGCGATCTTGGTCAGCAGGTCGATCTGCTCGAGCAGCAGCGTCAAAGTCGCCTCCACCCGGTTTTTCAGCTCCTCACCGCTGCCGTGCGACAAGTAGCGCTGCAACATCTGAATCTTAAGACGCATCGGCGTGAGCGGGTTTTTGATCTCATGGGCCACCTGCCGCGCCATCTCGCGCCACGCCCCCTCGCGTTCGTTCAGCGCCAGCTGACGGTAGCTCTCCGCCAGGTAGTCGATCATCGTATTGTACTGTTCGACCAGCATCCCCACCTCGTCGCTGATCTTACGGCCGGAACCGATGTCATGGATCTTCTCCATCCGCGAGATGTTGCCCAGTGCCTCGTGGAGGCGGTTGAAAGGCTTGGTGAGCAGCCGGTAGAGGATCTCCGAGAGCACCACCGCCAGGCACAGGATAATCAGAAAGAGGCTCAGCACGTCGATCAGCAGTTTGTGGCGCAGGAAGCTGCTGTTGCTGTTCGAGCTGTAGTACTCCAGGTTCAGGTAGCCGCGCAGGGTCCCCTCCACGACGATCGGCGCAAAGGCCGAGATGTAGCGCGACCCGTCGACGAACGTGAAAAACGGCTCGTTCAGGTAATGAAGCGCCCGGTAGGCCTCGCTGTTCATCCGCACGATCCGCCGGTCGTGGTCGGCCGAGGCGCCGGCCAAGTCGCCGTTCGGCCAAAAGAGGTTGATGTCGTAACGCAGGTCTTTGTTTTCGAGGTCGATCCAGCGTCGGGCCGTCTCCGGGTCGAGCGGCCGCGAGGCGAGGTAGTCGACGATGCTCACCCCGAGGCGCTGCATGTGGTTGTTGACGAACCGCCGCTGTTCCTCGCGGAAGCTGACCAGCGTGTGGTTGACGATCACGAGCGTCACGGCCAGCATCGCGAACAGAACCACGCCGATCACCACCACCCGGATCCGGAAAGTCATCCGGCTGCCGAGCCGGTGGATGTCGAACGTATAGCCCACCAGCTCCAGCACCAGGCCGCACAGGATGAACAGCAGCAGAAAAATGTAGGTGAAGAGCGCCACGGCATCCAGCATGGTGGACATCTTGCGGCTCACGATCAGCGTATTGCGCTGCCCGTCGACGTAATAGTTATAGAGGAAGTGCTGTTTGCCGTTCCATCGGATGAGGGTGTCCCGCCCGGCCGCCACGGCGTCGGTCAGGGCCTGGTAGTCATACCCGTTACCGTACTGAAAGGCGATCCGGTTGTCCCGCACGCGGGCGTAGGTAAAATCCCGGAAACGGTCGTCGAGGTTCCGCTCGTCGCCCCCCGCGACGTCGTTCCGCAGGATGCGGTCCTGCGGAACGGTCCCCAGAATACGGGCATAGAGCATCTGGGCATTGTTCTGAGCGGAACGGTTCTCACGGGTGGCGAAATAAGAGACATAGAGGCTGAAGATCACCAGCGAGATCAGGAACGACGGATAGCGCCGGTTAATCATCCGGATGTAGTGGGCAGCCATCGAGAGGAGGTAGAAGACCACCAGGCCGCCCCCCGTGCCGTGGATCTGGTCGCTCACCGGCCACAGAAAGAGCAGGATCAGCGCGACGGTAAAGCCCACCCGCCACCCGATCCCCCGGGTTCCGAACAGGCTCAGGTTGGTGTACCCGATCAGGATCCGCCCGCCGACGAACAACACGGTCAGCAGGTAGAAGACGACGCTGATGTACGACAGCTGGAAGATGTCGTAGATCTGAAGGTTGATCTTGGGCGAGTAGATGGAGAGGATCAGGGCATAGTGGAAGACGGCGACAATTCCGGCGATCATCGTGCAGAAGGCCCCCGCCACGGCCGCCTGTCCGGCCCGTCCTAACTGTCGGAACTTCCACCCGAGCTTGGTCCGCACCTGGAACAGGTAAACAGCCCAGACGAAAAAGAGCCCGTAGCTGAGAATCAGGTCGCCGAGCGAAATCAGAATCGGGTTGTGGAGCCCGTAGATACGGCTGAAGAGGACGCTGTTTTCGTTCGGCATCCCGCTGAGGAAGAGTCCCACGCGCAGCACCGCCAGCACCCCCAGCAAAGCCGCCGCACACCAGTAGACGTTCTCCCGCGAGGTGCGTCGCCGAACGAGGTTCTTGACCCAGAAGCAGAGCATCATCACCCCCGCCCAACCGCAATACTCGGCCCACCAAGGCATGGCGGTCATCGCCCGGGCTTCGACGAAGAAGCGGCCGGGACCGACCTCGATCGGTTCGGCCTGTACGAGCCGTGCCCGGACGCTGTCGCCGGCCGACAGCAGCGCGATACGCTGGTCGGGAAAGAGAGCCGGGTTGTAACGTCCGGTCCGGCGGTCGTACAGTTCGACGGCTACCACGGCGCTTTTGTCACCGCGCCGTTCGAGCCGGCTCACCAGCTGCAGGTCGCCGATCTGTCGCAAACTCGACTCCGAGGCCAGCCAAAAAACATTCGACCGAGCCTGGAAAATGTCGTGCGACCAGTAAACGAGCGTCGTATCGCGAAACAGCAGCACCGACACGCCCCGTTCGGCCCACTCCGCCGGCGGCCGGTTCTCCCACAGCCGCCGAACGAACATCGTGTCGTTCCACGTGTCGAGCCACCCGTCGACCACCGGGTCGGTGGTCCGCCCGATCTCCTCCAGCCGATGGACCACGCGCCGGCTCTCCGGATCGACCTTCTTGCCCACCACGAACTGCGAGTAAAACAGGTTCACCCCCAACAACGCCACCGTCAACGGCAGCATGAACCGCCGGATCCGCAACCGGAAACTCTTCCCCCGGGACCTCAACGCACGGAAAACCCGAACAACATATCTAAACATATCTACAAGATGCTCTGCATGTTACACCCGAAAGCCGCCCTCCTACCGATGGTGGTAGGGCTCGCCGGCCAGGATGGTGAAAGCGCGGTAGAGCTGTTCGACGAAAATCACCCGCACCATTTGGTGCGAATACGTGAGGGTTGAGAGCGAGAGCTTCTCATCGGCACGCCCGTAAACGGCCGCCGAAAAACCGTACGCACCGCCCACCACAAAAACCAGTCGACGCGTCCCCCGGTTCATCACCCGCTGCAACCACGCCGCAAAACCCTCCGAGCCCTCCGGCTGCCGCCCCCCCTCGTCCAGCAGCACGACATAATCGCCGCCCCCCAAGCGGCTCAAAATCAACTCCCCTTCGGTCTGTTTGATCTGCTCTTCGCGGAGGCTCCGGGCGTTCTTCAGCTCCGGAATCACGCTCATCCCGAAACGCACGTAATGCCCCAGCCGATCCGTATACTCCCGAATGCCGCTCTCCAACCATCCCCCAACGGTCTTACCGACCACCAACAACTCGATTACCATCCTTCGTTTTTTTCCTCTCTTTTTTCGCTATTCCCGCAAAGCTACAAAATCGATCCCGATTCCTCTCGTTTTTATTTCCTATTTTTGCATGTGTGGTAGAACAGTACGGAACTGCCGCTTTTTGTAAAAAGCGGCACCAAAAACTTTTGAGATAGCATACGCTATGTATGAGGCTCCGCAGTCCTTAGGGCATGGGTGGGGACGTTTGGCGTGGGCGCGCTAAGGTTGTAATTGCATTACGCGCCTCGCCGAACGCCCCACCCAAAGCACCGGGCTGACACGGCCAAAGCATCCCAACGGGATGCGTGCTAAAGTTTTTTTGGTTCTTTTTGTTCACAAAAAGAACAGTCAGACACGGTCTAATTCACGTACAAAAAATATAAAATACAGACATGAAGCAGGAATATGAATCGTTTGTGGATCGGTTGATCGAGTTGGCGATAGCGGAAGATATCGGAGACGGCGACCATACGTCGTTGAGTTCGATTCCGGCCGGAGAGCGGGGGCGGATGAAGTTGTTGGTGAAGCAGGCCGGGGTATTGGCCGGGGTGGAGGTTGCGAAGCGTGTTTTTCGGCGGTTGGACCCGACGGTGACGTTCGAGCGGAAGCTGGGGGACGGCGATCGGGTGGCTCCGGGCGACGTGGCGTTTTACGTCGAAGGGAACCTTATTAGCCTGTTGCAGTCCGAACGGGTGATCCTCAACATCATGCAGCGGATGAGCGGGGTGGCGACGCAGACGGCGGTGTATGCCGACGCGCTGCGGGGGTTGAAGACCAAGGTGTTGGACACGCGGAAGACGACGCCCGGGATGCGGGTGCTGGAGAAGATGGCAGTCCGGATCGGCGGGGGCGAGAACCATCGGATCGGGTTGTTCGACATGATTCTGCTGAAGGACAACCACATCGACTTTGCGGGCGGGATCGACAAGGCGCTCAGCGGCGCACGGGCGTACCTCAAGGCGAAGAATAAAGCACTGAAGATCGAGATCGAGGTGCGTTCGTTGGAGGACATCGACCGGGTGTTTGCGGCGGGGGGGGCCGATCGGATCATGTTCGACAACTTCACGGTCGAACAGACCCGCGAGGCGGTGCGGCGAGTGGCCGGACGGGCCGAGACCGAAAGCTCGGGCGGGATCACGCTCGAGAACCTGAGGGCCTATGCCGAGTGCGGCGTGGACTATGTGTCGGTGGGGGCGCTGACCCACCAGATCAAGAGTTTGGATATGAGTCTCAAAGCGGTCGAAGCATGAAACGGATACGGTATATGATCGTCGGTGTCGCTGTGCTGGGAGCGGTGCAGGCGGCAGGGCAGAAACGGCAGATCGGGTACGACGACATCGCCGCGGGACGGCTGGCGGCACGGAGCGTGTACGGGCTGCGGCCGATGGCCGACGGCGAGCATTACACCACGCTCAGTAACGGGCATGTCCTGCGGTGGCGGTATGCCGACGGGATGTTGGTGGACACGGTGTTTCGGCGGCCGGCGGGGTTTCCGGCGGTGACGGGCTACGAACTCTCGACCGACGGGACCCAAGTGCTGCTTGCCACGGGACGGGAGCCGATCTACCGGCACTCGTCGCGGGCCGAATACCATGTCTACGACCGGTCGACGGGTGATTTGCGAGCCCTCTCGCCCAACGGCAAGCAGCAGGAGGCCACTTTGTCGCCGGACGGGCGGCGGGCGGCGTTCGTGCGGGACAACGACCTGTTCGTGGTGGACCTGGCCGACGGGAAGGAGCGGCGAATCACGCACGACGGGCGGCGGGGGGCCGTTATCAACGGCATTCCCGACTGGGTCTACGAGGAGGAGTACAGCTTCTCGCGGGCTTACGAGTGGTCGCCGGAGTCGGATGCCATCGCCTTCTATCGGTTCGACGAGAGCGGCGTGCGCGAGTACTCGATGAATACTTTCCGGGGGGGATTGTACCCGACGAACTACGACTTCAAGTACCCGAAAGCGGGCGAAGAGAATTCGACGGTCGGGATCCGGGTCTATCGGTTTGACGGTGATACGACGGTGGAGGTAGATCTGTGCCAGGAGACCACGGATACTTATGTGCCGCGGATCGAGTGGACGGCCACGGGGGGACGGTCGACGGAGAGCAAGGGATCGAAGCTGGCGGTACACTGGCTCAACCGACAGCAAAATCATTACCGGATCTTGCTGGCCGATCCGACCACCGGCTCAGCCTCCGTACTCTACGAGGAGCGGAATCCGAGGTACGTGGAGCGGATCAACAACGAGACGGCGACCTTTCTGCCGGACGGCGCGGGGTTCGTGGTCAAGAGCGAACGAGACGGATGGATGCACTTGTACCGGTATGATATGACGGGCCGGTTACTGAACCGGGTGACGGAGGGCGAGTGGGAGGTGACGGCGCTGTACGGGATCGATCCGAAGAGCGGGCGGATCTACTACCAGTCGACCGAAGGTTCGCCGCTCCGGCGGAGGGTCTACAGCGTGGGGCTGAACGGCCGCGGCAAGCGGCAGCTCTCGGCCGACGACGAGGCAGGGATGCACGACGGTGTCTTCGGACCGGGCTATCGGTACTGGATCGACTACTTCTCGAACGCCGACACGCCGACGGTGGTGACGCTGCGGCGGACCACCGACGGGCGGACGGTTCGGGTGCTGGAGGACAACGCCGCGCTGCGGAACCGGATCCAGGCCGAGTACACGCTGCCGCGAAAGGAGTTCTTCACCTTCACCACGCCGGAGGGAGTGACCCTGAACGGCTACTGGCTGAAACCGGCCGATTTCGACTCCACACGGCGGTATCGGGTGCTGATGACGCAGTACAGCGGACCGGGATCGCAACAGGTGGCGGATCGTTGGGGTTGGTCGTGGGAGGCGGCTTTGGTGCGGGAGGGGATCCTGGTGGCGTGCGTGGACGGACGCGGGACGGGATTCCGGGGCGAGGAGTTCCGCAAATGCACCTACGGAAACCTCGGAGGACTCGAAGTGCAGGACCAAATAGCGGCGGCACGCTATTTAGGAACGCTGCCGTATGTCGATCCGGCGCGGATCGGGATCTACGGCTGGAGCTTCGGCGGTTTCATGGCCCTGAACTGCATACTCAAGGGAAACGAAGTCTTCGCACTGGCCGTGGCGGTGGCGCCGGTGACCTCGTGGCGGTTCTACGACACCATCTACACGGAGCTCTACAACGGCTTGCCACAGGACAATGCCGCAGGATACGACGACAACAGCCCGATCTTCTTTGCCGACCGGCTCAAAGGAAAGCTCCTGCTGGCCCATGGTACGGGAGACGACAATGTACACATCCAGAACAGCTATGAGATGATCGAACAGCTGGTACGGGCCGGGAAGCGGTTCGAGTGGGCGATCTACCCGGACAAGAACCACGGGATGGGCAGTTCGCGGGATCATTTGTTGCGTCGGGCGATCGAGTTCGTGGCGGAGGAGCTGTAAACCGGTCGTTTTGTCTGACTAATTACAAATTACCGAGATGGAGGATTTAATCGAAGGTCGATGCGGGTGGTGTGGCACCGACCCATTGTACGTACGCTACCACGACCGGGAGTGGGGACGGCCGGTGACGGACGACCGGACGCTGTTCGAGTTTCTGGTGCTGGAGAGCGCCCAAGCGGGGCTGAGCTGGCTGACCATTCTCCGCAAACGCGAGGGATATCGGCGGGCATTCTGCGACTTCGATCCGGAACGCGTGGCCCGGATGACGGACGAGGATGTCGACCGGCTGATGCAGGATCCGGGGATCGTGCGGAACCGGCTGAAAATCCGCGCGACCATCGCCAATGCGCGACTCTTTTTAGAGATCCAGCGCGAGTTCGGGAGCTTCCAGGCCTATACCCTCTCGTTTTTTCCGTCCGGCCGACCGATCGTCCACGAGTTTCGTACGCTGAGCGAGCTTCCGGCCTCGTCGCCGGAGTCGGACGCCATGAGCCGCGACATGAAAAAACGGGGATTCCGGTTTTTCGGCACCACCATTTGCTATGCCCATCTTCAGGCGACGGGCTTCATCAACGACCACTTGATCGGTTGTCGCTGCCGACACGAATAAGAGGGGGGACGGCCGCGCAACGGGCCTGACAACAAAAAAAAGAGATCGGGCATCGTTTTCGGTTGAGAAACGATGCCCGATCTCTTTTCGTTGATCCCCTCTCGGCTTACCCGCCTCAGTCGAACTTCACATCCCCCGTCGTACTCCCCGTCCCCTCGACATCCACGCCCCACGTTCCGTCCGCCGAGGTCACCGAAATCCGGGTATCCGCCGCATTCGCCCCCACGATCCGCACCGTGAGGTCATAGAAGTTGTTCCGCCGAACGTTATAATCCGCCGCCACATCGCCCCCGAGGTAGAATTTATAACTCAGCTCCACCGTCTCCCCGCCGGCGAAAGTGTAAGTCCCCTGCAAGTCGACATAGGTGCAGAAAGCCCCCTGCCCCACCGCAGCCGTCGCCTCGTTCTTGTCGAACGCCGTTGTCCCGCTCCCCGTCCCGCGCAGATTCTCGGCCACATACCAAGTCGCACTCCCCGCCGCCCCCGGATTGTCCATCACATCGTACGGAGCGAAATTACCCGCCGCCGCAGTCGGATAGAGCTCCGCCGCCACTCCACCCCCACCGCCGGAAAAAGAAGCCCCCGGCTCCAGGTAACTTTGCGTCGTCGCGGCCTGACAGAGTCGCAGTCCGGTCGGTACAAACCGATCGCCCGCCGTCGCCAAATCGACCGACCAGGTCACCCGCACCTTCGCCACGGCGCGCTTCATCTGCACCGCCGCCGGAAGCCCCGCGGCCGTAATATCGCCGCGGTAGATCCCCGAGATCGGCAGATAACGGTCGCCCGCTCCCGTTCCGGTGTGGATGGTCGCCTCCGAGACGGTCCGGGTCAACGCCCGGAACCTCTCCCAGCTCTCGGTACACCCCGCGAAAAGATCCGCATCGAACGTATTGGCCACAAACGCCACCGTTTGATTCGTCCCGTTCGAGAGGGTCACCGGGAAGTTGTCCGGATCGTACGAAGCATAATACGTACTCCGCACGCATCCGCCCGAAGCGTCGAACTGAACGACCCAAATGTTCTCCATTCGGTCTTCGTGCATCCCGGTCGCCGGGATCACCCTGGTGGAAGTAGGAGAAGATAGAGATGACGGATCGTGGTTTCGTTCCTCCAAAGCCCCGCCTGCGGAAGAAGCTCCGACGAACCTTCCCGCCTGCAACGAGACGTTGAAAGTAGATTCACCCCCGGTGAGCCCTCCGGCCCCGGAAAACCTTTCTTTGGTGCACGCCGAAAGCCACACCGATCCGATTACCCCAACCGTCGCCATGAGTGCGACATGGACATGGGATTTGCCTGTGCCTGCGAATGAGTTTTTTTTCATAAACGCTGTGCCGATATGTTACACGAGCCGTTCGCGCGAAGGAAGCGCGAGTCGCCCCGATCTGTCGGCAAAGGTACGAATAAATTTCGATCGTCCGCAACGGTTCGAATGAGTTTTTCGTTCGGGGCGTTTTTTCGCCGGATGGTCCATGCGATGCGCAGCATCGCCGGCTCGCCGCGAGGCCCCGTCGGGACTTTTATCGGGGGTTCTCTCGACCTTAGTAGGCGCCCCCGCGCGGGAGCGCAGTTTTAGCTTGTTGCCGAACAAAACCCAATTTTCGCGTGCCGAGCGGCACCACAGGGGCTTTTGCTGGGTTTTATATTGCAAAATATGGCGAGAAACCTCGCGCGCCACGCCTTAAGAGCGATTCAACTATTTTGCTCTTGGCAAAATAGCATGAATCGCCCAGGCGCGCGGACAAAGAATGTTTTCTCGCCCGAATGGCCCATACCGAGTGCCGGGAGGCACCGCCTCCGCGGCGGACGCGTT